>JBFLYF010000260.1:0-4596 GCA_040756795.1 Pseudomonadota bacterium | reverse complement strand
GGGCGACCGCACCCAGGCGGCGCCCGACACGCCCACGCTGCGCGATCACCTCATCGGCCAGCTCGCGCTCACCAACCTGGGCGAGCGCGACCGCGCGCTGGTGGCGCTGCTCGTCGACGCGCTCGACGAGGACGGCTACCTCACCCAGCCGCTGGAGGAGATCGTCGCGCTCATGCCGCCGGAGTCGGGGGTCGACCTCGATGAGCTCGGCATCGCGCTCAGGCACCTGCAGAACTTCGAGCCCGCCGGCGTGGGCGCGCGCTCGCCCGGAGAGTGCCTCGGCCTGCAGATCCGGACCCTGCCGCAGGATCCGGTGCGGGACCTCGCGCTGGCGATCGCCGAGCGGCACCTGGAGCTGCTCGCGGCGCGCGACTATGCGCGCCTGAAGAGCCTCACCGGCGCCGACGACGCGGCGCTGCGCGCCGCGCAAGCCCTGATCCGCAGCCTCAATCCGCGCCCCGGCGCCTGCTTCGCGCGGGTCGAGACGCGCTACGTGGTGCCGGACGTGATCGTGCGCAAGGTGCGCAACGTCTGGCGCGCGAGCCTCAACCCCGACGCCATGCCGCGCCTGCGCGTCAACCGACTGTACGCCGAGCTCGCGGCGCGACCGCGCAACGGCGGCGGCAACGTGCTCGCCTCGCAGCTGCAGGAGGCGCGCTGGCTGATCAAGAACGTGCAGCAGCGCTTCGACACCATCCTGCGGGTGTCGCAGGCGATCGTCGACCGGCAGCGCAATTTCCTCGAGCACGGCGAGGTCGCGATGCGCCCCATGGTGCTGCGCGAGATCGCCGACGCGCTCGGCGTGCACGAGAGCACGATCTCGCGCGTCACGACGCAGAAGTACATGGCGACGCCGCGCGGCACCTTCGAGCTGAAGTATTTCTTCGGCAGCCACGTCGCCACCGACACCGGCGGCGCGGCCTCTTCCACCGCGATCCGGGCGCTCATCAAGCAGCTGGTCGCCGCCGAGGACGCGCGCGCGCCGCTCTCGGACGCGCGCATCGCGCAGATCCTCGGCGAGCAGGGAATCGTGGTGGCGCGGCGCACGATCGCCAAGTACCGGGAGTCCCTGCAGATTCCTCCCGTCAATCAGAGAAAGAGCCTGTAGATGAATCTCAACGTGAGCGGCCACCAGCTCGAAGTCACGCCCGCGATCCGCAGCTACGTGAGCGGCAAGCTGGAGCGCGTCAGGCGGCACTTCGATCATGTCATCGATGCGCACGTCATCCTGTCGGTGTCGAAGCTGCGGCAGAAAGCCGAGGTCACGCTGCACTTGCGCGGCAAGGACATCCACTGCGAGTGCGTCGCCACGGACCTGTACGCGGCGATCGACCTGCTCGTCGACAAGCTCGACCGGCAGGTGCTGCGCTACAAGGGCAAGCGCAACGACAAGCCGCACGCCACGCTCAGGCGCGCCTAGGGCGCCGCGGCCCGCCCCGCCATACGCTATAATGCGCGCCCTCCGAGAATGAGCCAGGTCGCGAAGCTGCTGCCGGTATCGAACGTCCTGCCGGGCCTCGCGGCCTCGAGCAAGAAGCGGCTCTTCGAGCAGGTCGGGCTGCTGTTCGAGAACAACCACGGCATCGCCAGGGGCGTGGTGTTCGAGAGCCTGTTCGCGCGCGAGCGCCTCGGCTCGACCGGCCTCGGGCAGGGCGTCGCCATCCCGCACGGCCGCATCAAGGGGCTGAAGGAGGCGCTCGGCGCTTTCGTGCGCCTGGCGCAGACCGTGCCGTTCGACGCGCCGGACGGCAAGCCGGTCGGCCTCGTGTTCGCGCTGCTCGTCCCGGAGCACGCGACCGAAAAGCACCTCGAGATCCTCTCCGAGCTGGCGCAGATGTTCAGCGACCGGGCGCTGCGCGAGGCGCTGGCCGCCGCGCCCGACGCGCAGGCGCTGCACCAGCTCATCGCCGAGTGGCAGCCGGATGCACCAGGTCAACGTCGCGCAGCTGCATGAGGACAACCGCGAGGCGCTGCAGCTCGCCTGGGTCGCCGGGCGTGAAGGCCGCACCGCGGTGCGCCGCGAGTCGGCGGCCGCCGGCGCGCTGGTCGGCTATCTCAATTTCACCCATCCCAACAGCATCCAGGTCATCGGCAGCCACGAGGCCGAGCTCGCCTCGCAGCACGACGCCGCGAAGCGCGTCGATTACGCCGGGCGCCTGATCGCGGCGCAGCCCGCGGCGGTGCTGTTCACCGACGGCGTGCAGCCTTTTCCGGAGCTGGTTGCGGCCGCCGAGCGCTCGCAGACACCGGTGCTCACCTCGCCGCTCGCGGCCGGGCGCGTCATCGAGAAACTCTCGCGCTACCTCGGCAAGAAGCTCGCCGACATCGTCGAGCGCCACGGCGTGCTGATGGACGTGCTCGGCATGGGCGTGCTGATCACCGGCGAATCGGGAGTCGGAAAGAGCGAGCTCGCGCTCGAGCTGATCAGCCGCGGCCATGGCCTGGTGGCCGACGACGTGGTCGAGATCTCCAGGATCGCCGCGAACACGGTCGAGGGGCGCTGCCCGCCGCTGCTCAGGGATTTTCTCGAGGTCAGGGGCCTCGGCCTGATCAACATCCGCGCCATCTACGGCGAGACCGCGGTGCGCCCGAAAATGAAGCTCAAGCTCATCACCCACCTCGAGCGCCCGGCGCGCGGCGCGGCGCGCGACGCCACCGAGCGCCTGCCGCTTTCCGAGCTCTCGGAGGAGATCCTCGGCGTCACCGTGCGCAAGGTGGTCATCCCGGTGGCCGCCGGCCGCAACCTCGCCGTGCTGCTCGAGGCGGCGGTGCGCAACTACATCCTGCAGCTGCGCGGCAAGGATTCGGCCGCGGAGTTTCTCGCCCGCCAGAAGCGCGCCATGGAGGACGGCGGCTAGGCGGCCATGCAGCTCGTCCTGGTCAGCGGCCTGTCGGGCTCGGGCAAGAGCATCGCGCTCGACGTGCTGGAGGACAGCGGCTACTACTGCGTCGACAACCTGCCCGCGACGCTGCTGCTCGATGTGGTGGGGTTCCTCGACGAGGCCGGGCACGATCGCGTCGCGCTGAGCGTCGATGCGCGCAGCGTCGCCCTCGCCTCGCTGCCCGGGGTGCTCGCCGCGCTCAGGGCGCGCGGCGCCGAGGCGAGCGTGCTGTTCCTGGAGGCGAGCGACGCCACGCTGCTGCGCCGCTTCTCGGAGACGCGCCGCGGCCACCCGCTCACCGGTTCCGGCCCCGGAGCGGGGCTGACGCTCCCCGAGGCGATCGCGCGCGAGCGCGCGCAGCTCACCGACATCGCGCAGCTCGGCCATCGCATCGACACGAGCGACACCCAGCCGCGCGCGCTCGGCAACTGGATCAAGGACCTGCTCGGCCTCGGGTCGGGCAGCCTCACGCTGCTGTTCGAGTCGTTCGCGTTCCGCGACGGCATTCCGCTGGACGCCGACTGGGTGGTGGACGCGAGGATGCTCCCCAACCCGCATTACGCGCCGGGCCTTGCCGCGCTCACCGGGCGCGACGCGCCGGTGATCGCGTTCCTCGATGGCGAGGAGCGCGTGCGCGCCTTCTTCGAGGACCTGCGGGCGTTTCTCGCGCGCTGGCTGCCCGAGGTGGTGCGCGACAACCGCAGCTACCTCACCGTCGCCATCGGCTGCACCGGCGGCCGGCACCGCTCGGTCTATCTCGCCGAGCGCCTGGCACGGTCGTTCGCCGCCGAGTGGCGGGTGCTGGTGCGCCACCGCGGCCTTGCCGCGGCGGCGGGCGAATGAGCGAGCCCGAAGCCGAGCTCGCGCTCTTCCCGCTCAACACGGTGCTGTTCCCCGGCGGCCTGCTGCCGCTGCGCGTGTTCGAGCAGCGCTACCTGGAGATGAGCAAGGCGTGCCTGCGCGACGGCAGCGCCTTCGGCGTGTGCCTGATCCGCGAGGGCGCGGAGGTGGGCGCGCCGGCGACGCCCGCCGAGGTCGGCTGCAGCGCGCGCATCGTGCGCTGGGACATGCAGCAGCTCGGGCTCCTGCAGATCGTGGCGCAGGGCGAGCGGCGCTTCCGCGTGCGCGCGACGCGCGTGCGCGGCGACGGCCTGGTGCTGGGCAGGGTCGCGTACCTGCCCGACGAGGCCGCAGTGCCCGTGCCGCAGCAGTTCGCCGTGTGCCGGCGGCTGCTCGAGCGCGTCGTCGCCGAGCATGGCGAGCAGCTCTTCGCGCCGCCCTTCCAGCTCGATTCGAGCGCCTGGGTAAGCGCGCGCCTTGCCGAGGTGCTGCCGCTGCCGGCCGCCGCGAAGCAGGCGCTGCTCGAACTGGACGGACTCGCGCGGCTCGAAGCCGTGCAGCGCCTACTCGCGCGCGAGCTGCGCGAGTAGCGCCTTCACCGGCGCGGGCACCGCCGCCGCGACCGCGTCGTTCAAGGGCAGCCACATCTGTCCGGGCCTTTCACGGAGCTTTTCCACCTGGCAAAGAAGCGGTTGCACGCGCAACCGGAAATGCGTGAACCCATGCTCGAACGGGGGAAGTCGCTTTCGCTTCCTGATTTGATATGCCGTCGAAAATTCCGGAAAAGTCCAGAGCCCTCCCCAGATTCCCGTGCCCGGCCGTCTCTCGAGCAGCACCTCGCCCCCGCGCAGCAGGACCAGCCACGTCGCGCGCC
>JBFLYF010000026.1:0-17139 GCA_040756795.1 Pseudomonadota bacterium | reverse complement strand
CGCGCCCGAGAGCCAGCAGACGCGGTGCTCGGCGTCGGTCTCCCAGAACCAGTCGGCCGAGAGCGAGGTGAGGTGGCGGAAGCGCTCCTCGCTCACGCGCAGCGCGAGCGTCTGCACGCGCTCGCGCCGGTGCACGCCCACCCACGCCACCGCGAGCACCAGCCCGCCGGTGACCAGCAGCAGCGCCTCGGCGAGCGGGCGCCAGTCCACGCTAGCCCGCCCCGCGCGCGGGCGGCGCGTTCCTCAGCACCTCGTCCATGGTGGTGACGCCGGCGGCGACCTTCATCGCGCCGCTGATGCGCAGCGCCTTCATGCCGTCGCGGTAGGCCTGGTCGCGGATCCTGGCGAGGTCCGCGCCCGCGCCCACGATCTCCTTGACGCCCTGGGTGCAGACCAGCGTCTCGTAGATCCCCACGCGGCCGATGTAGCCGGTCATGCGGCATTCCAGGCACCCGACCGGCTTGTACACCGCCGCGGGCCGCGCCGACTTCCAGGGCGAGACGAGCGCGTCCCAGGCCTGCAGGTCCTCGGCGCGGTGCAGCTCGGTCTTCTGCTTGCAGTGCGGGCAGAGGATGCGCACCAGGCGCTGCGCCATGACGCCGTTGAGGGTCGCGTTGAGGAGGTAGGGCGCGATGCCGAGCTCCAGGAGGCGCGTGACCGCGCTCGGCGCGTCGTTCGTGTGCAGGGTGGAGAGCACGAGGTGCCCGGTGAGCGCGGCCTGCACCGCCATCTCCGCGGTCTCCAGGTCGCGGATCTCCCCCACCATGATGATGTCGGGGTCCTGGCGCATGAGCGCGCGCAACCCTTCGGCGAAGCCGAGGTCGATCGCGGGCGTGACCTGCATCTGGTTGAACGAGCCCTCCACCATCTCGATCGGGTCTTCCACCGTGCAGACGTTCACTTCGGGCGTGGCGAGGCTCTTCAGCGTCGTGTAGAGCGTGGTGGTCTTGCCGGAGCCGGTGGGGCCGGTGACGAGCACGATGCCGTTCGGCCGCTCGGTCATGTCCTTCCAGCGCTGGCTGTCCTCCTCCGAGAACCCGAGTTCCTTGAAGTCGCGCACCAGCACCGAGGGGTCGAAGATGCGCATCACGAGCTTCTCGCCGAAGGCGGTGGGCAGCGTCGAGAGCCGCAGCTCGACCTCCTCGCCATCCAGCGTCCTCGTCTTGATGCGCCCGTCCTGCGGGCGGCGCTTCTCCACCACGTCCATGCGCGAGAGGATCTTGATGCGGCTGGTCATCGCGGCGAGGACCGAAGGCGGGATCTGGTAGACCTGGTGCAGCACGCCGTCGATCCTGAAGCGCACGATGCCGAACTCGCGCCGCGGCTCGATGTGGATGTCGCTCGCGCGCTGCTCGAAGGCGTAGCTCCAGAGCCAGTCCACCACCTTGACGATGTGCGCGTCGTTGGCGTCGTACTGCTTGTTCGCGCCGAGCTCCACCAGCTGCTCGAAGTTGGCGAGGCCCGAGACGCCCGCGGTCTTGCGCGTGGCGCCCTTCACCGACTTGGCGAGGTTGTAGAACTCGACCTGGTAGCGCTCGATGTCCTGCGGGTTGGCGATGACGCGCTTGATGTCGAGCTTGGTGATCCTCTTCAGCTCGTCTTCCCAGTCGCGCACGTACGGCTCGCACACCGCGATCACCGCCTCCTTGGTGCTCACGCCCACCGGCAGGATGCGGAAGCGCGTGGCGTAGGCCGAGGACATCACCTCGGTCACCGCCGAGAAATCGATCTTGAGCGGGTCGATGTGGCGGTATTCCATGCCCACGCGCTTGGCGAGCCACTCGGTGAGCGTCTCGAGCGTGAGCGCCTTGTTCGGCGCCTGCGCGTTCTTCAGCTTCTGGTCGGCGATCACGACGAGCGGGTGCTGCGAGCCGCGGTAGTAGCGCCGCTCCTTCTTCACCTTCTCGGCATCCTCGGCCGCGACCAGCTTGTCCGCGACCAGCCAGTCGATCAGCTCGGGGATGGTGAGCTTGTGTTCGGCGACCTTGGGTTCGACCGCAGCCATGGAGCGCCATTATGCCCCACGAGCGATACACTCGCCCCATGCAATCCTCCGCACCGCGCGCGCTGGCGCAGGATGTCAGGTTCCGCGAAGTCTGGGCCTGGAGCATGTACGACTTCGCGAACTCCGGCTACACCACCGTGGTCATCACCGCGGTCTACAACGCGTTCTTCGTGGCGGCGGTGGCGGGCCGGGCCGACTGGGCCACCTTCGCCTGGACCGCGGCGCTCTCGGTCTCCTACCTCGCCGTCCTGCTCTCGGCGCCCGTGGTGGGCGCCTGGGCCGACGCGCACGCGGCGAAGAAGCGCCTGCTGCTCCTCGCGACCGTGGGCTGTGTTTTCTTCACTGCCACTCTTTACTTCACGGGTCCCGGCACGGTGGCCCTGGCGGTGGCGCTCGTCATCCTCTCCAACTTCTTCTTCGCCACGGGCGAGAACCTGATCGCCGCCTTCCTCACCGAGCTCGCCGACTCGAAGGCGATGGGGCGCGTCTCGGGCTGGGGCTGGGCGTTCGGCTACATCGGGGGACTGGTTTCCCTCGGAATCTCTCTTTCCTACATCCTGTGGGCCGAGAAGCAGGGGCAAACCGGCACCCAGTTCGTTCCAGTCGTCATGCTCATCACCGCGCTGGTCTTCGCGCTCTGCGCGACGCCGACTTTCGTGTTTTTGAAGGAAAGGGCTTTACCTCAAAGGCAACCCAAGAACGCGTGGGTCGAGGTATTCCAGACCCTGCGCCAGGCGAGCCGCTTCCGCGACCTGTGGCGCTTCCTCACCTGCATCCTCTTCTACCAGGCGGGCATCATGGCCGTGATCGCGCTCGCCGCGATCTACGCCACCGAGGCGATGAAATTCACCTTCGTGGACACCATCATCCTGATCCTGGTGGTCAACGTCACCGCCGCGCTCGGCGCCTTCGGCTTCGGCTACCTGCAGGACGCGATCGGCCACGTCCGTTCCATGACTTTGGTTCTCATCGGCTGGATCCTGATGATCGCCCTCGCCTACCTCGCCGAAGGCAAGATGCTCTTCTGGATCGCCGCCAACCTCGCGGGCCTCTGCATGGGCTCCTCCCAAGCCGCCGGCCGAGCCATCGTCGGCTACCTGTCTCCTCCCGCCCGCAACGCCGAATTCTTCGGCCTCTGGGGCCTCGCCGTGAAAGCCGCCTCCATCTTCGGCCCCCTCACCTACGGCGCCGTCACCTGGATCTTCCATGGCGACCACCGCCTCGGCATCCTCGCCGTCGGCGCCTACTTCGTCATCGGGCTTGTCCTGCTGTCGGGGATCGACATCGAGCGCGGCAGGCGCGCGGCGCTGCAAGCCGACGATGCTTGAGCGGGCCGAGAGGAAACTCCATGCCTTAGCGGCGTGACCACACGGCGTTCTGCCGACGCTCCTGACGGTCAGTTGTAAACGATCGTTTACAACTCCGCTCTGGAGCCTCGCCCTGAAAGCCGCCTCCATCGTCGGCCCCCTCGCCTGCGGCGCGTCACCTGGATTCTTCCGCGGCGACCACCGCCTCGGCATCCTCGCCGTAGGCGCCTACTTCGTCATCGGACTTATCTTGCTGTCCGGGATGGACATCGAGCGCGGGCGGCGGGCTGACCTGCCCAGGTTCTCAGGACCAATCGTAACTTGAGAGAATGGCTCCCGCATACAAGCGCGGAGCTTGGCGGCGCGAAGCTGCGTCAGTCGGTTGGAGCGACGAGCACCCGCCGTCTCTGAAGGTATTGTGGCCGCGGTCCCTCCTTCTTTGGCGCGCTCAACTTGTGCCCGTCGTACGGTTCAAGCTGGCTCCGAAGCGCCTGATCCTCTTCGACTTTGGCCCAGTCGATGCGAATCGTGAGATCGTCCTCGATCAGCAGGTACCCCTTCTCGAACGCGCGGTCCATTAACAGCGATAGGCAGATGCCATTCGACGGATCCAGCCGGATGGCTTGATCTTTACTCCACGGAACGATATGCGACGCGACGAGGAAACTCTTCGTCGCGATGCCAGTAATCGCGCATCGGTAGCCATAGTTTTCCTTGACCGCGTCAGCGAATGCCTTTTGCGCGCTGCCCCTGGTTTTGACCGTTGCGCTGGAGTCGGGGACTTCGTAGCTCTTGTGCTCGATCTGTTGGCGGAAGGCTTCAACCGCGGCTGGGTCAGCCTCGAGTGTCTCGGCGGTGGCGTCTCCTTGCGGGATCTCAGGGAAACGTGCCTCGAAGGTCTGCAAGAGATCATCTACAGCTGCCGCGACCTGCGCGGACAGGGGTGCCGGCTGTAACCACGCGTCGTGATTCGGAGCCGGATTGAAGAACAAGCCATGCCCGGGACTCCGAAGGTAGCTGGCAACGGCGCGGCCCGTGTCCATATCAAGCGCGTCGATCAACGATTGTGGATTCTCGGATGCGACCAACCGCGATAGTGCCTCCTCAATCTTCGCGCTCGGGAATATTCCGCCACTCTGAAAGAGCGACCACGCAAGTGCCGACCGCTGAGATGTCCTTGCAGCAAGAGTTTGGATTTCCAGCGGTACCAGACCTATGTCGGCCCACGAAAAGCGTTCGGCCGGATTCTTGAGATAGGCACGCAAGTGCAATGTCCGCGGTTCATCCCGAAGCTTGATCGCCACTAAGTAAGGCTGTCCCGCGCCGCGGCTAGCGAGTAGCGCGAACTCGTTCTCTGCATCCGAGAAATCCAACCGGGACGGGTCGCCCGGGATGGTCTCGGCTGTGCCATCGCTTGGAGTGAGTGTCATCTTCCACACCTGAGGCGCACCTAGGCTTGTTTTCCATTTCAGGTGTGGCCTGTCTGCCGAGCGGAAAACGAATTCGCCAGGAGCAGTTCCCGTGGGCCACCGGTAGGTGAGCGGCACGGGCCCCGTTGCGCTCGCAGTAATCGAGAAGAGATTCGTAACTGCGTTCAAGAAATCCGGCTTGCGAGAAAGCTGGATGTAATCCTTCGTATACCGAGTACTTTGGACCTGACGACCGTACGTGGCACGGTGTGCCTCGGGGCCATAGTGGACGACCAGGACCCACTCGACCGGCTGCGGCCCCATTCAACCCCTCCCGACAATGATGGCTTCGGGTGACTGGTGCGCTTCGACTTCACGTCGACTTTGCGCAGCCAGTGCGCGATGCGCCGTAAACCGAATGATCTCAGCACCAGGGAACAAGTCTCGAACCGTGGCGGTATCCCGATTCGACATCACCCATCGTACGCCCCGGCTAGACAAACCGGTGCAGATATCTGCGAGGTCGATGAGATCAGCCATCTCAAAGGTCTTCGCCGTGTACTTGTTGAATTTCGCGGTGGGCTCCTTCTCCACGTCCGGGCGTGTGAATAGAGGCAAGTACGGCGGGTCGAGGTAAACGAAGTCCCCGCTCGTGGCGCTACCAAGCACTTCGCGGAAATCGGCGGCAACAATGCTTGCCCGCGCCAGGACGTCCCCGATGGACTTCATGGTGGCGTCATCAATGCCTTTAAATCTCCGGTCCCCCCAAGGCACGTTCATGGCTCCGGTTCGAGAGTTCTCCCGCCACAGGTGGTTCCAAGAAACTCCGTTCAGGTAGAGGAAGCGCGCCGCCTTCTCAACGAGGCCAAGGGGAGTAGCCGCGCGAACCTCGTAGTAGAACTCTTTCGAGTCGTTCGCCAAGTACCAGTCCAGCAGTGGCCGAAGCTGCGATTGGTAGTCTTTCATCGCAACCCAAGCCGCAACAAGGTGCTCATTGAGGTCTGCGAGGTGCGAGCGACCTGATACACGGGAAGCACAAGCGAGAAAGACTGCGCCTCCGCCGACAAATGGCTCGTAGTAGTTTCCAATGCTGGCGGGCACGTAAGGAAGGATGCGCGAAAGCAGGCGCGATTTCCCACCCGCCCACCTAATGAAGGGTTTGATCGGCGCCGAGCAGGCCCCAATAGCGGGCCGCGCGCCGGAGGGCAAGTCCAGAGCCGCCTGCTTCATCCTCCCCATGCCTCCATTTAGTGTGTCATCCCGTGTGTCGGCGGTTCATGATATAGTGTATAAATAGCCAGCATCGACCTCTGGTCTCGAGGTTTATATGTCCGACGTTCAACTGGTGTGGCCAAACAAGAACCTGCCGCTGCGGGCATCTGGTGAGGCGGGCTACGAGTGGGCGCAGCTGACTGATCCCCGACTGCTAGAGCCGCTCGAGTTCAAGCAACTCACCACGCGCCCGCAGAAGGCCCGCGGGAATGTCCTTGCGATCGGCGATGGCCTGGACGTTCTAGAGGCGCTGACAACGAGAACGACAGCCCTAAACGGTGGGATCCGGCTCGTATACATCGACCCGCCTTTCAATACTCAGGTGACCTTTCGTCAGTATAACGACACTATGAAACGGGCGATGTGGCTAAGCATGATGCGCGACCGCCTCGCAGCGCTGCGCCCGCTTCTCACCGAGGATGCAAGCGTTTGGGTGCACCTTGACGACACAGAAGTGCACCGAGCCCGAGCGGTGATGGACGAGGTCTTCGGCGAAAATGCGTTTGTTGCCTCAGTCGTGTGGCAAAAGAAGACCACCCGTGACTCCCGTGCTGCGTTCTCGTCGAACCACGACACAATCTTGGTTTACGCTCCGAGCGGACCGAAGCGATGGAAGACCTCGCGGAATCTGCTGGTCAAGGACGACGCACACTTGCAGAACCGCGACAATGATCCGCGTGGACCCTGGGCCGACGCTCCTTTCACGGCGCCTGGCTATCGCAAAGCACAGCAGTACGACATCGTCACCCCGACCCAGCAAGTACTTCGACCTCCGCGCGGTCGTTCTTGGTACGCGACCGAGCAGACCTACCGCGACTTGCTTGCAGATGGCCGAATCTGGTTCCCGAAGGGCGGCGACGGTTCACCACGACTGAAGCTGTTCGCGCATCAGCTTAGAGGGCTCGTGCCGTTTACGGTGTGGGGCGCGACAGACACCGGAACGAACGACGACGCGAAGCGCCACCTGATGGCGATGTTCCCGGGAGTGGAGGTGTTCGACACGCCCAAGCCTGAGTCGCTTCTGGAGCGGATCATTCACATTGCGACCAATCCGGGCGAACTAGTAGTCGACATATTTGGCGGCAGCGGAACGACTGCTGCAGTCGCGCACAAGATGCGGCGTCGATGGGTGGTCGCCGAGCGCAATACGCAGACCGTCCTTGACTTCCTGCTGCCGAGGTTAGAGCGAGTGATCGACGGTACCGACCCTGGAGGCGTTACCGAGGCTACGTCCTGGTTCGGCGGTGGTTGCTTCGAGATCGTCCATGTGTCGCCTCGGTTCGGGACGCCCACGAATTGGTGCCGAGTTGAGGTTATCAAGCGGCGTCTGGCAGCGCAGGCGGAGCCTCGCAGGCTATCGTTGGTTCGGCAGAGGGCGCGCCCCGCTGCGGCTTGATGAGAGGAACGGTCGGATTGCGGGATGCTTTTGGCGGAGGTGTGGGATTCCCCCGGTTTCTCAGACACCGTGCATGAGTGAAAGACATACGAGTCGTAAGCCACTGAAGGCGTCCGAGCCGGAGATGCGGCCCGAGTACGATTTCTCGGCGGCCGTCCGCGGCAAGTATTACCGACGGTACATGGACAGCAGCAACGTGGTTGTGCTCCCTCCGAACGTGCACGAAAAGTTCAAGAACGGGTCGGCCGTAAACGAAGCGCTGCGAACGCTGATTCGGGCAGCCGGCAGGAAGCGAGGTCCTGCAAAATCCACGTGGACGCGCACCAAGGCGGCGCACGCGCGCGGCCGCTGACGGATGAAGCGGGTCGGAGGCGAAATGCGCCCTGAGTACAAACGCTCGGATTTTTCGAGGCTGGAGCGCGGCAACTTCTACGCGGAGCTCACGAAAGGAACTGCCGTCGTCCGTCTGACGCGAGAGAATGCAAGAAGGCTCTCCCCGCGTCGCAGCGCGCTTTTACCGCGCGGCGTTCTGCCAGCCGCTGCCTGCCAGCCGTTGTAAACGATCGTTTACACTTTGGCAGGGGTACCTTGCTCGCCAACGTCGAGGGCCTGCGGATGGGTTCGCCATGAAGGCCGCCACCATCTTGGGCGCCTCGCCTACGGCGCCCTCACCTGGATCTTCCACGGCGACCACCGCCTCGGCATCCTCGCCGTCGGCGCGTATTTTGTGATCGGCCTTATCCTCCTGTCCGGCATCGACATCGAGCGCGGGCGGCGGGCAGCGTTGAGCTCTGCGTGACGCATGAGCGTCCGCCTGAAACCGCTACACGAAGTTCTAGAGCCGGATCCATGGTGGGACGCATTCGTCATGTTCGACGGCAAGGAATTTCGGAAAAGACGGTTGGAGGACCACCACGCATTCATTGCTGGCATTGAGCTGTCTGACTCTGTACCCGCGAACGTGCGCCTGCTCTTCGACAGCGCTCGCAACGCATACCTCTACTCATTCTTCGCGCATCGTTTACTTATGGTGGCTGACCTTCACGCGCATGTGAGCGTTGAGTTCGCGCTACGCGAGAAGGCGGCCGTCGCGGGTCGGAAGGTGTCCGAGCGCTGGGGTATGAGTCGATTGTTTAAGCTCGCCATAGCGCAGAAATGGATCGTGGACGCCGGCTTCACGGTCCATCGTCGTAACGAAGCAGCGCGAAAAGAACGGCTTAAGATGTATGCTGAGCTTGATCCGAAGATCGAATACCAGCCGCCGGCCGATTCCCAGGCGTACTGCCGAATTCTTGCCGATAGCTTTCCAGGCTTGCGCAACATGCACGCGCACGGCAGTGAGGCCATCTATCCTTCAGTGCTTGGTACGTTTGAGATAGCGGCTGACCTAATCCACCAACTGTTCCCGCCTCCGACTGCTTCCTGACGCTCGGCCCGGCAACCACCTCTCGGGACTCGCGTCATCGGCCTTATCCTTCTGTCCGACGCCGCTATGGAGCCCAGATGCCGCGCGGCACAGAATAGCACTTAGCAGTCTTAGACAAAGGTCCGCCGCATATCTCGCGATCTGCTCGTGGACCGTTGCATCTACTCATGTATCGTCCTAGCATCGCCGCAGCGTTGCATAACTACTACTTGGCTGCTGTAGGGGGAGCTGTGAACGGGCAAAACGCGCCCACACCAAAGGCATCACCTGAGGAAGATCCCGCCGATTCTTTTAGTACTTATCTCGAGTACAACAAAGTTCTACGTACCTGGTTTGTTGCGTTCGGCGTAGGTGGCCCGGCACTATTCCTAGTAAATGAAAAGATTGCCCAACATCTCGCGAAGGCTGGCCTTCTTCGAGAAGTTGCAGCGCTCTTCTTAATTGGAGCAGCAGCGCAGGTTCTTGGCGCATTCCTAAACAAAGTCTCGAACTGGTATGTGTACATGGGTGGCTACCAGGCGCGCGTTCGAGCGACATGGCAATACAGGCTTTCCGCATGGTTTACTGAGGCACTCTGGTTTGACATCGCAGTCGACGTGATAACGATCGCGTGCTTCGGGGCCGCTGCTTGGAAAATGCTCACAATCTTCTCAACCAACAGCTAGCCCTCAACCGCCCGGAAGGGACACCATGCTGAGCACGCTTTCGAAGAGCGTCGCAGGGTGGGCCGATGGAACGCTTGGTGAGCAGGGCTCTATCACAAGCAGTACGAGGGGAAAGAGGAATGTCAACGAAAACTGATGATCTTGAGGCAGTTCGCGCCCTTGCCGAAGCTTTAAAAGGTTTCGACCCTGCAGACCAGGAACGCATCATTCGGTGGGCTCGGGAGAAGCTGGGGTTGCCCCAAGCTCCGGCGGCGATAAATCCACCAAGGTTCCCGCCAATCGCTACTGCAGACGAACTGCCTGTACAGCCCGGCGGTGCTCAGAATCAAGACATTCGGACCTTCATCGCATCGAAGAATCCACAAACCGATAACCACTTCGCCGCCGCGGTCGCCTACTTCTACCGGTTTGTAGCGCAAGGCGAGCAGCATAAGGAGGCAATCTCGGCGGACGATTTGCAGAATGCGACCAGAATGGTGAACCGCGGGCGCCTTAAGCGTCCGGATCAGACGCTCGTCAATGCACACAACGCGGGTCTACTTGACAAAGCCGGCCGCGGCGCATACTCGATAAACACAGTCGGAGAGAATCTGGTGGCGATGGCACTACCGGGCGGCGCCACGGGCGCGAAACCGTTGCGCAAACAAGCAAAAGGCAAGAAGAAGTCCCATCGGAAAGTTAAGCACCGGTAGTCCCGGTCCGCCATGAACACGGCGCATGGGTCGCTCGATGCCGCTCTTGGCGAAGTCGTTAGGCTGCGCGCAGTCCTAAAACGCGGCAACTCCAATCAAGTACAGTCTACAGACGAACTAGGTCTCTTGAAGGGAACGGCACTAGCTTGGTTCAACAATCACCGAAAGGTCCTAGTGACCACGGTCGGTGATCAAGCGACCCGCGCAATTGACGCATCATTCACCGCGCTTCTTCAACTCGGGGATCGCAGGCCTTCGCGTAGTAAGTGCGACGATCTGCTGAAAGATTTGAAAAACCAACTCTCCGCAGTGCGCGCGCAAGCGGTCAATCCCGTCAATCTGCAACAGAAAACGAGCGACCAACCCCCTGACTTTTCGGTTCTCATCGCGGACGCGACCATGCAAACGATCCTTGCGGAGCGCTGGCGCGAGTGCGGCAATTGCATCGTCGCAAATGCGCCCCTCGCAGCTACTGTAATGATGGGAGGTTTGCTAGAAGGACTACTTCTGGCGAGAGTACATCGTGAAGCAGACAAGACAAGGATTTTCGGTGCTACCGGTGCCCCAAGGGACAAAGCCAGCGGGAAAGCGTTACCGTTGAAGGAATGGACACTTAAGAACTACATCGATGTTGCCCATGAGCTGACCTGGATCTCCCAACCAGCAAGAGACCTTGGCGACATTTTGCGAGACTACAGAAACTACATCCATCCGGAGAAGCAACGTGCCCAAGGCCTTTCCTTTCGTTCAGACGATGTAGCAATGTTCTGGGAAGTCGCGAAAGGCATATGTCGGCAACTCATCACGAGGCAGTCTTGAACGTACGCTCCGACAAGATCCGAGCCAGAACGAAGACTGCGTTCTAACTTGACGCCCTAGGCGCACATCCGCGGGTCCCACGTTAGGTCACACGAAGGAATGGAGGCGCGGTGACTCTCCCAAATTACAAAGACATCATCGAACTGATCAAGAAAGGGGCAACCGTTGAGGCGCAGGAAAAGATCATGGAGCTCCGAGAAACCGCGCTCGGGCTTCAGGAAGAGAACCTCGGTCTTCGGGAGAAGGTTCGACAGCTAGAAGATGGGCTGAAGATAAAGCAGCAACTCAAATTCGAGAGAACCGCCTACTGGCTGATCGATGGTCAAACAAAGGACGGCCCGTTTTGCCAGCGGTGCTATGACGTTGACCAAAAGCTCGTTCGGCTGCAGGACTACGATGGCAGTTGGTTCTGCGTTGCATGTAAGCAAGGCTTCGATGCGCGGTGACCAAAGCGGCTGCGCTGGTTCCCGGTGCACCAAGAGGCTAAGCATCACAAGGAGGAGAAATGGCGGCGGAGACGAAGATCAAGAAGTTCTCATTTGGCGGCTGCGCGGTGTCTTGTTTCAGTCCTGCCATTTCGGCACTTTCGTCCAAGACCGAGATGCTCAACGTATCGGTGTCATTCGAGGACGCGTTAAAGCTAAGCCTCGCGATACAGGAGTGCGTGAGAAAGCTTAACTCCTACAATCGCAGTACTAGGGCCGGAAAGCGCACGGGGTTGAATATTGCAGTTCATCTTCAAAAAGCTCGCGTCACGGTAAACGAGACAGCGCTGTAACGGGAGGAGGCATGGCTTATTACCTGTACGAGAACCGGCAAGCCGCTCCGCATAGGGTTGTCCTTCACATCAGCGCATGTGGCTTCTGTAACGAGGACCGAGGATCGCTGGCGGCTCAGATCCCAAACACGGCAAGTGGCACGGTCCATATGCAAATGTCGGTGACGTTCGCGCGAGACAGCGTGCACCGTCGGTGAAGGTTCGCACGGAATGTGGGTATGTCCGGTGATGCTTAACACCGTGTTGTTGGGCGGCGCGGCTGACGGCAAAGTTAGGCCCCTCTCAAACCAATTTTCTCCGCTTACGCCGACCACTGCCTCGCCTTCCGAGTAAAGGGTTCTAAGGTGAAAATAAAGTCAATCAAGCCTCAGCTCACACCATTACGGGATTTCTGGAACGAAGACGCGGGTACGCTCCGCATCCCCACGATTCAGCGTCAATTTGTTTGGGATGCGGAAGACGTGCGGGATCTTATTGATTCGATTGTTAGTGGCTACCCGATAGGCGCGATCATCATCTGGGAGCCGTCGTCGGAGTTTCCGAGTGCGCCATTAATTGGCAAAGACGGCACAGACACCCGCCGCTATGTGCTCGACGGTCAACAGCGGCTTACGGCCCTTTCGTTGGTAATGAACGGGTGGCAACTCGACCGTGGAGCGAAGACCATCCGGACTTCGGCAATCTCCTACGTTCCCGAAACCGGCAAGTTCTACTTGAGCGAGAAGAAGGGCATTGACGTGTCCCTGATCGTGAAGGCAGCCCTTGCTGACGCAGATGCGCTCACAAAGTTGCAGAAGAACTACTCGGCAGTCTTTCGCCGCGTGATCGACAGAGTCGGCAGCAAGATTGTCGGCTACCAACTGCCAATGTATGTGCTCAAGACGGATTCCGCCGACGACGAAGAGGCGTACGAGAGGATTGCCGAGATCTTTACCCGCGTGAATTCCGCCGGGGTGAAAATCGGAAACCTTGAGATGTTCTTGTCCTTCTTCGCGGCAGCGTTTCCTCGCCAGGAAAAAGATCGCGTCATCTCACTTCACGAGAAGCTGTCGGCCTCCTTCGAGCTCGATCTGGAGCCATTGGTTCGGCTTGTTTTCTCGCGTATGGGCATGACCCAGAATCAGATCACGAAGATCTCTTCGTTTCGTAAGGCTATTCAGACGCTCAAGGAGCGCTACAAGTCCAAGCCGAAAGACATCGGCATCATTCTCGACCGATGCGAGACTGCCACTCGGGCAATTATCGACCTTCTCAGAAAGGATCTCGGGATCGCGACTTCCCAATTCATCCCATCCCAGAACACTCTTCTGACCCTGTTTGACTTCGCGTACACACGAGGTTTCGGCAGCCAGAAAGAGGTTCCACCGAAGGACCGCCGGCGCATGCTCTACTGGTTCCTTGTGGGTTCCTTTAATGGAATCTACTCATCGTCCCCGAATTCGAAGATCGAAGAAGACTTGGGGATCATACGCCGAGGCAAGGGTTCTTTTCCGCTTGACGAGTTGCTCGACGCCATGAAACGCCGGCCACCTAGGGCCAATGCGATTGATCGAAACGAGATTACCGAGGAACGCTATAACGTTCTACGCGGACGGACGGGGAAAGAGTATCTAATGCTTCTTGATGTCCTGCTGCATCGGAATCATGCGACCAACTGGGCGGGAAAGGATCTCATCAGTGAAGACTCTGCCATTCACCACATCTTTCCGCGGGAATTCCTGAAGGAGAAAGGCGAGACCCGGGACGAGTACATTAACTGCGTCGGCAACTTGACCTTCATTGATCCTGGCGTGAACTCAGAGATCGGCGATACGCCACCGGAAGACTACTTGAGAGACTACACAGGGATTTTCGACGAACACATGATTCCAGACAATTCGAAGCTTTGGCGGTTCGACGAGTACGAACGGTTTCTTGAGCTTCGATTGAAGGCCGTCTGGAAGGCTGCCAGCGCGATGCTCGATGAGTTACACTCCTAGCATGCGGCTTGACCTGCGCGTGTCGGCGTCGGAGGGCAGTGACCTCGCGCCCACTGCAACTGTACGGCCGTGCCTAGTGCTGAGCGGGCCGTCGCGGCGCCAGCTAGAGTCGCTTGTCCATCAGTGGGAACTTCGACGGATCGCGAATCGAGTCGACGGCGAGGTCGATGTCGAGGTCTGGCCAGTAGAGGTGGTGCGGTTGCGGGCGTTGGATGTTCGAGAGCTTGGCGAGCGGCGCGTTCCTGAACCAGGGGAATTCGGAGAACGGTAGGAAAAGCTCCTCGGTTCCCAGCAGGAGCCAGAAACCGTGTTCCGAGACGTTGATGACTTCAACGTTCGAAGTGCGCTTGCCAGGCACTGCGGTAGTCCTCGCCTAGAGGAGCTTGTGAAGTGCGTCGCGACTCAGATTGCAATCCCGAAGGATCTTGGAAAGAAGGCCGGGACCGATTGTCTCCCCGGAGTGGACTGGAGCGGCAAGAAGTTTCTTCCCGGTGATGCTGGGCAGAACGGTCATGCCTCGACCGTAACCCGCTGCACTCCCACGAAATCGAGGTCTTCCGTCGATTGGCCCTGGACTTCGAGACAAAGCTCGATCGCCTCGCGAACGCGCACCATGAGCTCGTCGAGAGATTTTGCCTGAGTGTGGCAACCCGGCAATGCAGGAACGGAGGCCACGAAATGGCCCTCGGAGTCCCGTTCTACGACAACGTCAAATTGGCGAGTCATGGTCACCTCGGAAGCGACCATTCTACGCTGGCGGACGTGAGGGGTTGATCGGGCTGCGGTATCATCGGTTTCCCCTGCAAGAACCCCATTAAGGAGAAGGATTTATGACGATCAAGGTCGGCGACAAGCTGCCGGACGGCAAGCTTGCGGAATCCACGGAATTCGACTCGGCGACGCAGTGCGCGATGGCGCCCAAGGAGGTGAGTGTCGCGGAGGCGGCGAAGGGCAAGAAGATCGCGATTTTCGGGCTGCCGGGGGCTTATACCCCGACCTGCTCGGCGAAGCACGTGCCGAGCTATCTGTCGAACCGCGACCAGCTGATGGCAAAGGGGGTGAGCGAGATCTGGTGCGTGGCGGTGAACGACGGGTTCGTGATGGCGCACTGGGGGCGGGATCAGAAGGCGCTCGGCAAGATCCGCTTCCTCGGGGACGGCAGCGGGGCGTGGACCAAGGCGCTGGGCCTCGAGCTGGATTTGACGGCGCGCAATATGGGGCTGCGCATGAACCGGTTCTCGATGCTGGTGGATGACGGGGTGGTGAAGCAGCTAAATGTAGAGGGGCCCGGCAAATTCGAGGTTTCGGACGCCGGGACGATGCTGAAGCAGCTGGGGTAGTTACAGACTGATACAAACGCTCACAGCGTGCTACAGCGGGAAGGCATAGGCTTTGGTCATCAAATTTTCAACTCGTAGGAGATGATCATGAAACGCCTGATTCCTGCAGCAGCGGCCGGTGCGCTCGCGCTCGCGGCTGCGTTCGCGTTCGCGCAAGGCACCCCCGGCTACGGCCCGGGCTCGGGCTACGGCCCCGGCATGGGCGGCGGTCCCGGAATGATGGGCGGCGGCCAGGGCATGGGTCCCGGCGGCGGCTACGGCCCGGGGGCCGGCATGAGCGGCGGCCGGGGTTTCCGCGGCCAGAACCGCGAGGTGATGCGCGCTGCGTACGACGCCTGCAAGGGCGCGGCCGACGTGAGGACCTGCATGAGCGAGCAGGTGTGCGCCAAGTCGCAAGACCCGGCGCAGTGCCAGGCGAGCGCCAAGGAGCGCCGCGCGTTCCAGAACCAGCGGCTCGATGAGCGCCAGAAGATGCACGAGGCCTGCAACGGCAAGCGGGGCGACGAGCTCGGCAACTGCCTGATCGGCCAGCGCCAGAAGCAAGCCAGCCAGAGGATCGAGGAGCGCCAGAAGGCGCACGAGGCTTGCAGCGGCAAGCGGGGCGAAGAGCTGACCAAGTGCCTGGGCGAGCAGCGCCAGAACTTCCGGGGCTTCGGTCCCGGCTGGAGAAGCTAGAGAAGTAAACCCGTAGCACCGGGAACCTGCGGTAGCATTTCCCCTCTAACCGCGGGTTCCCGATGAAGTTTTTCAGGTTCTTCCTCTTTTCGTTCCTCGCCGGCGCGGCGCTCGCCGCGCAGGCGCTGGAGCTTCCCAAGAAGCAGTTCTCGGTAGAGGGCGTCACCGAGTACCGGCTCGAGAACGGCCTCAGGATCCTCACGGTGCCCGACCCGAGCGCGAGCACGGTCACGGTGCACCTGACCTACTTCGTGGGTTCGCGCCACGAGGGCTACGGCGAGAAGGGGATGGCGCACCTGCTGGAACACATGCTCTTCAAGGGCTCGCCGCGCTGGCCGGTGCTCAAGCACGAGTTCACGCGCCGCGGCGCGCGCTTCAACGGCACCACCTCGGCCGACCGCACCACCTACTTCGAGACGCTGCCGGCGGGCGAGGACAACCTCGCCTGGGCGCTCGACATGGAGGCCGACCGCATGACGCGCGCCTTCGTGCAGAAGGGCCACCTCGAGGTGGAGATGCCGGTGGTGCGCAACGAGTTCGAGATGGGCGAGAACAGCCCCTCCGGCGTGCTGCACGAGCGCATGCTGCGCATGGCGTTCCCGTTCCACAACTACGGCAACCCGGTGATCGGCGTGCGCGCCGACATCGAGGGCGTGCCGATCGAGCGCCTGCAGGCCTTCTACCGCACCTGGTACCAGCCGGACAACGCGCAGCTCATCCTCGGCGGCAGGTTCGACGAGGCGCGCGCGCTCGAGCTGGTGGCGAAATTCTTCGGCCCCCTGCCGCGCCCGCAGCGCGCGCTGCCGAAGCTCTACACGCTCGAGGCGGCGCAGGACGGCGAGCGCGCCGTGATGCTGCGCCGCGCGGGCGACGTGCAGCTCGTGGCCGCGATGTACAAGGTGCCCTCGGCGGGGCACCCGGACTACCCCGCGATCGACGTGCTCGCGCACGTCTTCGGCAACGTGCCCGCCGGACGCCTGCACCGGGCTCTGGTGCAGAAGGGGCTCGCCAGCTCCGCCTTCGGCCACGAGCGCATGATGCACGACCCGGGCTACGCCTATTTCGGCGCCACCCTGGGCAAGGAGGCCTCGCTCGAGGCGGCGCGCGAGGCGCTCCTCAATACGCTCGAGGGCCCGGGACGCGCGCCGATCACGGATGAGGAGGTGGAGCGCGCGCGCACCGCGCACGTCAACAGCATGGAGAAGGCGCAGCTCGAGGCGCCGGCGCTGGTGCGCTGGCTCTCGGAGTTCGCGGCGATGGGCGAC
The DNA here is from genome assembly GCA_040756795.1 of Pseudomonadota bacterium. Lineage (GTDB taxonomy): Bacteria > Pseudomonadota > Gammaproteobacteria > Burkholderiales > SG8-39 > RBG-16-66-20. The sequence continues at coordinate 111 of JBFLYF010000026.1, read as the reverse complement.
TGGCGGCTCTTTTTCCTCTACCGCGACCGGCTGCGCAAGGTGACCACCGCCGACGTGCAGCGCGTGGTGGACACCTATCTCAAGCCCGCCAACCGCGTGCTCGGCATGTTC
>JBFLYF010000259.1:0-4620 GCA_040756795.1 Pseudomonadota bacterium | reverse complement strand
ATCATCGGCGGCGCGCTCGCCGGCGGCTGGGCGTTGCTGAGGAAGTTTTTCCGCCGCAAGGAAACGCCGCCGCCCTCGCCGGGCGCGCAGTGATCGGCGAGGCAACCGTGATCGCGGTTGCCGCAGCGCTGTATCTCGCCGACTGCGTCGTGCTGCTCGAGCGCGGCCAGGCGGTGCTCGAAGCGGGGTGGCGCCGCGTCGCGCTCGGCTTTGGCTCGCGGCACTACCAGATCTCGGGAAAAGCCGTGGCGCTGCTGAACCCTCTTACGCCTTTCGTTCCCGCGTTCCGCACCTTGCCCCTGTTCTCGGATGCGTCGGGTTTCAAGCCCTCCGGCGCAGTGAGCGCGGTTCGCCCGCTCGCCGTTCTCGGTCTTCTGCAGTTCCTTCTCGTATTCGTTGCGCTTCCCATCTGCCTGTATCGCGCACCCGGCTGGCCTTTCTTCATCTCCCTGATCCTCGCGTACCTGAACGCGACCGCGATGCTCGTCTTCCTTGTCGTTCGTTTCAGGAAGGCGTCGATTCCGGCGCGGCCGCTCATCGGGCTCGGCTTCGGCTGGCTCGCCTGCCTGCCGCTGTCGGTCAACTGCCTGCGCAGCGCCGGGCTTTCCTTTCGGCTCGGCGTGGACGCCGCGCGCGCGATTCGATTTCTCGCTGCCGACGAGAAGGATGTCGCGCGGGAAGCGCTCGCCGCACAGGTCGGCGAAGCGATGCAGGAGCTGGACGAAAGCGATGCTCGGCATCGCCGCCTCGCGGACCTGAAGCGCCAGTTGACTCCGGAAGCCGGCCATGGAAGGGCTTGAGATCCTTGCCGTCATCGTCTTCTTTCTGATCGGCTACTGGCTGGTGGATCACTTCTGGCCGAAGAAGAAGGCCGACGACAAGGCGCCCGAGGAGCGCAAGTAGCCGCAGGCGCGAATGCTTTCCAAAATCCTGATTTTTCCCGTATAATCCGCGCCTTTTCGCAAGGCACGGGATCCCGAAAATGGTGGTGATTCGACTGGCGCGGGGCGGGGCCAACAAGCGGCCCTTCTTCCACGTGGTGGTGGCGGAGTCGCGGCGCGCGGCGACCGGCAGGTTTCTCGAGCGCGTCGGCTTCTACGACCCGAAGGCGCCCGAGGGGCGCGAGTCGCTGCGCGTCGACGTCGAGCGCCTCAAGCACTGGCAGGGCAGGGGCGCCAAGCTCTCGCCGACCGTGCAGCGGCTGGTCAGGCAGTTTGGCAAGGTCAAGAAAGCAGCCTGAAGCGCTGATCGGTTTCGGGCGCATCGCCGGCGCCTACGGCGTGCACGGTTGGGTGAGGGCGCTGGCGGATGAACCCGCGTTGCTGGCAGCCCAGCCGAGGTGGTGGGTGGACGGTGTCGAGCGCGCGGTCGAGGCGGTGAAGCTGCATTCGGGCAAGGTTCTGGCGAAGCTCGCCGGCATCGAAACCCCGGAAGAGGCGAGAAAGCTGAAAGGCCGGCCGATCGAGGTACCCCGGCCCGATCCGGGTGAAGGAGCTTACTACTGGGCCGACCTGGTCGGTCTGGAAGTGGTGAACGCGCAGGGGCAGGTGCTCGGCGTGGTGAAGGGGATGTTCTCCAACGGCGCGCACGACGTGCTCGAGCTCTCGGGCGAGAAGCCGCGCCTGCTGCCCTGGGTGCCGGCGGTGGTGAGGAAGGTCGATCTGCCGGAGCGGCGGATCGAAGTGGAGTGGGGAGCCGACTGGTGAACAGTCGGCTGAACTGCGGGGGAGCGGACGGGTGATCCGCTTCGACGTGGTGACGCTGTTCCCGGAGATGTTCGCCGCGGTCACGCAAAGCGGCATCACCGCGAGAGCGCTGCAGAAGGGCTTGTGGTCGCTCGGGCTGTGGAACCCGCGCGATTTCACCACCGACAACCACCGGACGGTCGACGACCGGCCGTACGGCGGCGGGCCGGGCATGGTGATGCTCGCCGGGCCGCTGGAGAAGGCGCTGGACGCGGCAAGGGAAGCGGGCGGGGGCAAGGTCGTGTACCTCTCGCCGCAGGGAAGAAGGCTCGATCATGCGAAGGTCGTGGAATTGAGCCGTCTTCCCGGAATGGTTTTTTTGTGCGGGCGCTACGAGGGAATCGACGAGCGGCTGATCGCTCGGCGCGTCGACGAGGAGCTGTCGCTCGGCGACTTCGTGCTCTCGGGCGGGGAGCTCGCGGCGATGGCGGTGATCGACGCCGTGGTGCGGCAGCTGCCGGGGGCGCTCGGCGACGGGCAGTCGGCGCTCGAGGAGTCGTTCGCGGACGGGCTGCTCGATTGCCCGCAGTACACGCGGCCCGAGGAATACGCGGGCGAGAAGGTGCCGGAGATCCTGCGTTCCGGCCACGCCGGCAACATCCGGCGCTGGCGGCTGAAGCAGGCGCTCGGCAGGACGTGGCTCAAGCGCCCCGACCTGCTGGCGGCGAGGCGGTTGAGCGAGGAAGAGCAGCATTTGCTGGCGGAGTTCCAGCAGGAGAACGAGCGATGAACCTGATACAGAAAATCGAGCAGGAAGAGATGCAGCGGATGAAGAAGAGCATTCCCGACTTCTCGCCCGGCGATACGGTGGTGGTGCGCGTCAACGTGGTCGAGGGCGACAAGAAGCGCGAGCAGGCCTTCGAGGGCGTGGTGATCGCCAAGAGGAACCGCGGGCTGCGCTCCTCCTTCATCGTGCGCAAGATCTCCTCGGGCGAGGGCGTGGAGCGCACTTTCCAGACCTATTCGCCGCTGATTGCCGGCATCGAGCTCAAACGCAAGGGCGAAGTGCGCCGCTCCAAGCTCTACTATCTGCGCGCGCGCTCGGGCAAGGGGGCGCGCATCCGGGAGAAAATCGGCGAGCAGTCCGGCGCCGGCGGGGGCGAAGAATAGCCGTCAAGCAGGCTTTCGGCCTGGAGTGAGCCGGAATTCGGGGACGGAGCCCGAATTCCTGCTGCGGTCGATACGACCCATAATTCGGGCACCGTCCCCCCGCCGGAATATAATCGCCCCATGCGCCGCGAGCACAACGCCATCAGCCCGGTCGCCGAGATCGTCGCCGAGATCCGCGCCGGCCGCATCGTCGTCCTGGTCGACGACGAGGACCGCGAGAACGAGGGCGACCTCGTGTTCGCCGCCGAGTTCGTCACCCCCGAGAAGATCAACTTCCTCGCCACGCACGGCCGCGGCCTGGTCTGCATGCCGATCACGGCGGCGCACGCCGCGCGCCTGGGCCTGAGGCCCATGGTGAGCGAGAACCGCTCGCGCCACGGCACCAACTTCACCGTGTCGATCGAGGCCGCCGAAGGCATCGCCACCGGCATCTCGGCGCACGACCGCGCGCTCACCATCAAGGTCGCCTGCGCCGAGAACGCGAAGCCCGAGGACATCGTGCAGCCCGGGCACGTGTTTCCGCTGATCGCCGAGAACGGCGGCGTGCTGGTGCGCGCCGGCCACACCGAAGCCTGCTGCGACCTGGCGCGCCTCGCCGGCCTCGCGCCCGCGGCGGTGCTGTGCGAGATCATGCGCGCCGACGGCACGATGGCGCGGTTGCCCGACCTGGTCGAGTTCGCCGCGGCGCACGGCCTCAGAATCGGCACCATCGCCGACCTGATCGAGTACCGCAGCCGCAACGAGTCGCTGGTGCGGCGCCTGCAAGGGGAGATGAGCGAGCGCGACATCGACACGCCATGGGGACGCTTCCGCCTGATCGCCTTCCACGACACGCCGACCCAGTCGACGCACCTCGCGCTGGTCAAGGGTCGCGTCAACGCGACGGACGAGACCCTGGTCCGCGTGCACGAGCCGCTTTCGGTGATCGACCTGCTGGACGCGGGCCCCGGGACCCACTCCTGGGGGGTGGGCGAGGCGCTCGGCGCGATCCAGCGCGCCGGCAAGGGCGTGATGCTGCTGCTCAACTGCTCGCAGCCCGGCGAGGCGCTCGAGGCGCAGCTCGCGGGCGGCCGCCCGGCGCGCGCGGCGCGCAGCGCGGACCTGCGCACCTACGGCATCGGCGCGCAGATCCTGCGCGAGCTGGGCGTGGGCAAGATGCGGCTGATGGCGGCGCGGCGCAAGATGCCGAGCATGGCGGGTTTCGGCCTCGAGGTGACGAGCTACGCCGAGCGGGAAGGGGCCTGAGATGCAGGGTGAGGCGCGGCCGGTGAGCGAGCCGCGCATCGGCGTGGTGCACTCGCGCTTCAACGAGGAGATCTGCAACACGCTGCTCGAGTCGGCGCGCGCCGAAGTGGCGCGCCTCGGCGTGCAGGCCGAGTTCGTCGCGGTGCCCGGGGCGCTCGAGATCCCGCTCGCGCTGCAATGGATGGCGCAGTCGGGCCGCTTCGACGCGCTCGCCGCGATCGGCGCGGTGATCCGCGGCGACACGCGCCACTTCGAGATCGTCGCCGACGGTTCGGCGCGCGGCATCATGGACGTGGCGCTCGAGTTCGGCCTGCCGGTGGCGAACGGCGTGCTGACGACCGATGACGAGGCGCAGGCGCTGGCGCGCAGGGACAAGGGCGCCGAGGCGGTGCGCGTCGCGGTCGAGATGGCGCGGCTGCGGCGCGCGCTCGCCGAGAAATGGCGCTGAAAGCCGCCGGCCGGGCCGGCGCGCGGCGCCGCGCGCGCGAGCTCGCGCTGCAGGCGCTCTACGCCTGGAAGC
>JBFLYF010000258.1:0-4625 GCA_040756795.1 Pseudomonadota bacterium | reverse complement strand
GCCGCGACCAGCACGAGCGCGGGCGCGAGCGTGTTGCCGCTGCCGCGCAGCACGCTCGCGAACGTGTTGGCGAGCCAGATCAGCACCGCGCCGCCGAACAGCAGGTTGGAATAGGCGAGCGCATTGCCGAGGGTCGCGTCGCTGCCGCCGAGCAGCCGATAGATTCCCGGGCCGAAGGCGAGCAGCAGCAGCGTGAAGCCGAGGCCCGCCGCGAGCGCGATGACGGTGCCGTGCACGACCAGGGCGCGCGCGGCGTGGCGGTCGCCGCGGCCGAGCGCGCGCGCGATCGCCGACGACACGCCCCCGCCCATCGCGCCGGCGGAGGTCATCTGCAGCAGCATCAGCAGCGGGAAGACGAGCGCCAGGCCCGCCAGCGGCTCGGTGCCCAGGCGTCCCACGAAATGGGTGTCGGCGAGCGACACCGCCGCCTGGAACACGACGAGCAGCAGGCCCGGCGCCGCGAGGCGCGCGAGCGTCGGCAGGATCGGCGCCTCGAGCAGCCGTTCGGTGCGGCCGGGCCTCACCAGGGCAGCTTCAACTGCCCACCCGGCGAGGGCGGCACGAAGCGCGCGCAATCGAGCCCGCCGCGCGAGGCCATGTGATCGTCCTCGCGGTTGAGGCCCAGTCGCCGGCAGGCGAGATCGAAGCGCTTCGCGATCAGCTCGGCGAAGTTGCCCGAGCCACTCATGCGCGCGCCGAACCTCGGGTCGTTCTCCCTCCCGCCGCGCGTCTGGCGCACGATGCTGATGACGTGGTCGGCGCGCTGCGGGGTGTGCGCGGCGAGCCATTCCTTGAACAGCGGCCGCACCTCGTTCGGCAGGCGCAACAGGATCCAACCCGCCATGCGCGCGCCGGCCTGCGCCGCCGCATCCAGCACCGCCTCGAGCGTCTTGTCGGTGAGCGCCGGGATCACCGGCGCGACCAGCACTCCGGTCGGGACTCCCGCCTGCGCGAGCGCGCGGATCGTATCGATCCTGCGGCGCGGGCTCGCGGCGCGCGGCTCGAGCCTGCGCGCGAGCGCCGCATCGAGCGTGGTGACCGAGACGAAAGCCTTGACGAGGTTCTTCGCCGCCATCGGCGCGAGCAGGTCCAGGTCGCGCTCGACCAGCGCCGACTTGGTGACGATGGTGAGCGGATGCTCGCAGGCGGCAAGCACTTCCAGCAGACCTCGCATCAGCTTGTAGCGGCGCTCGATCGGCTGGTAGCAGTCGGTGTTGGCGCCGAAGGCGATCGGCTTCGGCTCGTAGCCGGGGCGCGAGAGCTCCTCCTTCAGCAGCTCGACCGCGTTGGTCTTGGCGAAGAGCTTGGTCTCGAAGTCGAGACCCGGCGAAAGTTCGAGATAAGAGTGACTCGGGCGGGCATAGCAGTACGGGCATCCATGCTCGCATCCGCGGTAGGGATTGATCGACTGCTCGAAGGGCACGTCGGGGGAGTCGTTGCGCGCGATGATCGAGCGCGCGCGCTCCTCGGTCACGGTGGTCGGGAGTTCGTTCTGCTCGCGCTCCTCCGGCGTCCAGCCGTCGTCGAACGGCGAGCGGGTCTCGGGCTCGAACCGTCCCTGGATCTGCGAAAGCGCGCCGCGCAGCTTCTGCATTCGTTCTAGAATTGCGGTCCCCGCCCGATACTGTATACATGGACAGTACGCACCGCAACGTCGGCCTGCTCGCCGCCTGCCAGGCGATGCTGATGTCGAACAACTCGACGCTGATCGCGATCAACGGCCTGGCGGGGCTCGCGCTCGCCCCGGTCAGCTCGCTCGCGACGCTTCCCGTGACCGGCTGGGTGGTCGGCAGCGCCATCGCCACGGTTCCCGCCTCGCTCTACATGAAGCGGGTGGGGCGGCAAAAGGGCCTGGTCCGCGGCGCCACCGTGGGCATCGCGGGCGCGCTCATCTGCGCGGCCGCGATCTGGCTGCAGAGCTTCTGGCTGCTGTGCGCCGGAACGCTGGTATGGGGCACCTACAACGCCTTCGGCCAGTACTACCGTTTCGCCGCGGCGGAAGTGGCGAGCGCCGCATGGAGGCCCACGGCGATCTCGCTGGTGCTCGCGGGCGGGCTCGCGGGCGGCGTGCTCGGGCCCACGACGAGCCGCTACACGGTCGACCTGGTGGGGCCGAAGTTCATGGGTGCCTACCTCGCGCTGATCGTTTTCGCGCTCGCCGCGATCGCGATCCTCAGCCTGGTGCGCATCCCCGAACCGAGCGAAGCCGAGCGGGCGAAGCGCGGCCGGCCGATGTCCGAGATCGCGGCGCAGCCCAAGTTCGTCGTCGCGGTGCTCTCGGGGGCGATCGGCTACGGCGTCATGAACTTCCTCATGACCTCTACGCCGATCGCGATGCGCGTGTGCGGCCATCCCTACGGCGATGCCGCGTTCGTGATCTCCTCGCACGTGATCGGCATGTTCGCGCCCTCGTTCTTCACCGGCGGGCTGATCAACCGCGTCGGGATCCTCCCCGTCATGTTCGCCGGCGCGTTGCTGAATGTCGGCGCGATAGAGATCGCGCTCTCGGGGGTGAGCGTCGCGCAGTTCTGGTGGGCGCTGGTGATGCTCGGGGTGGGCTGGAATTTCCTCTACGTCGGCGGCACCACGCTCCTCACCCAGGCCTACCGGCCGGAGGAGCGCGCCAAGGCGCAGGGCGCGAACGAGTTCGCGATCTTCGTCACGATGGCGGTTTCCTCCTTCGCTTCGGGAATGATCGTCACCGACGCAGGCTGGGAGAGGGTCAATCTGGCGGCGCTGCCGCTGGTGGGCATCGTGATCGCGGCGATCCTGTTTCTTTATTTTCGCAAGGAAACCCGAAGCTCATGAGCATGCAGCCGCCGGCAGCCGTCGGCATGCGACTGGAGGAGGCGGACACGCCCGCGCTGGTGCTCGAGCTCGATGCGTTCGAAGCCAACCTGCGGCGCCTCGCGGATGCCGTGGCGGGCCGGGTGCGCGTGCGCGCGCACGCCAAGACCCACAAGTGCGCGGAGATCGCGCGGCGCCAGGTCGCGGCGGGCGCGGTGGGCGTGTGCTGCCAGAAGGTGTCGGAGGCCGAGGCGCTCGTCGAGGGCGGCATCGCCGACGTGCTGGTGTCGAACGAGGTCGTCGGCGCGCGCAAGCTGGAGCGCCTGGCCGCGCTCGCACGACGCGCGAAGATCGGCGTCTGCGTGGACGACGCGGGCAATGCGCGCGATCTGCAGGCCGCGGCCGCGCGCGCCGGCGCTGCGCTCGACGTCTACATCGAGCTCGAGGTCGGCATGGGCCGCTGCGGCATCGCGCCGGGTGAGCCCGCGCTCGCGCTCGCGCGGGTCGTCCGGGATTCGCCCAACCTGCGCTTCGCCGGCCTGCAGGCCTACCACGGCCGCGCTCAGCATTTCCGTTCCATGCGGGAGAGGCGTGAAGCGATTGGGGGTTCTGCCTCCGCAGTGCGCGAAACCAAAGCTCTTCTTGAGAAACACAACATCCCGTGTCCGATCGTCACCGGCGCGGGGAGCGGCACGTTCGCGCTCGAGATCGAAAGCGGCGCGTGGAACGAGATCCAGCCGGGGTCCTACATCTTCATGGACCGCGATTACGCGCAGAACGAGTGGCTGCCGCCGCTGCCGCGCTTCGCGCACGCCCTGTTCGTGCTCACGGCCGTCATGAGCCGCCCTCGCGCCGATTTCGCGATCGTGGACGCGGGGCTGAAGGCCTCGAGCGTCGACTCCGGCATGCCCGCGGTCTGGGAGCGCCCCGGCCTGTCCTACGTACGGGCGTCGGACGAGCACGGCTGGGTGGAAATCGCCGGCGGCGCCGCGGCGCCCGGACTCGGCGATAAATTGCTGCTCATCCCCGGGCATTGCGATCCCACGGTGAACCTGTACGACTGGTATGTTTGCGTACGCAAGGGCGTGGTCGAAGCGCTGTGGCCGATCAGCGCGCGCGGCGCCGTTTACTAGCCGGGGTCCGAGGAGGAGGTCATGCGCAAGCAATACCTGAATCCGAAGCAGCTGTTCGATCCGCGATTCTTCACGCACGCGGTCGCGATCTCGGGGCCGGCGAAGCTCGTCTTCGTCGCGGGGCAGGTGAGCTACGATCGCGACGGCTACCTGATCGGCAAGGACGACATGCGCGCGCAGGCCGAGCAGGTGTTCAAGAGCCTGACGCACAACCTCGCTGCCGCGGGCGCGACCTGGAGCGACGTCGTGAAGCTAAACGCCTACATGACGCGCATGAACACCGAGGCGATCAACGTGTACCGCGAGGTGCGGTCTCGCTATCTCGACCCGAAGCGCCTGCCGGCGAGCACGCTGTTGGGCGTGAAGCGCCTGGTGCACGAGGACCTGCTGCTCGAGGTCGAGGTGGTGGCCGCGGTCGCCGACCGGGAGGCGCCGCGCCGGGCGCGCAGGAAGCGTTGAAGCAGCCTTCGCGCCTGCCGCGCGCGCGCTACCGTCCCGCCCTGGTGGTGAGCGAAGAGCGGGGCGTGCGCCACCTGCACATCGGCGGCGAGGCGATCCAGAGCGCGATGCGGCTCGCGGACCCCTGGGCGCTCGAGCTCGAGTACACGCGCTGCATGCTGACCTTCCTGCTGTTTCACCCGGCGCCGCGGCGCGCGCTGATGATCGGCCTGGGAGGCGGCTCGCTCGCCAAGTTCTTCCACCACC
>JBFLYF010000257.1:0-4636 GCA_040756795.1 Pseudomonadota bacterium | reverse complement strand
GGCGCGCTGCGGCGCCGCCGGCGCCTGCGCCGCGGGAACGAAGCTGAGGCGCGCGGCGCGCGCGCGCTCGCGCTGCCACCCGAACGCGACCGCCGCCATCACCCCGAGGAACGCGACCGACAGCGCGAGGTAGGCGAAGTTGCCGCGCCGCGCGCTGTCGGTGATCGGGATCGGCCGGCGCGCGGCGGCGGCCACCTCGGCGTTGTCCGGCGCCGCCACCCGCGGCGCGATGCCCGCGACCAGCGGCTCGGGGTCGAGCTTGAGCAGCCGCGCGTAGGCGCGCACCATGCCGCGCCCGAACGTCCCGGGAGGCAGCTCGGCGTAGCGCCCCTGCTCGAGCGCCTCGATCTGCCGCGCCGCGAACTTGAGCTGCAGCGCGACATCGGCCACCGACAGGCCGTGCGCCCGGCGCGCCTGCGCGAGCGCCTCGCCCACGCCGCCCGCGCCCTCGGCAAGCTCAGTCATATTCGCCGCGCTGCAGCTGCTGGTACTCGCGCGAGCTGGAGAAGCGCCGCCGCAGCTGGTTGGCGAAGCTCGCCTCGGCCAGGCGCTCGCCGAGCTTGCGCTCGATGCGCAGCGCGAGCCACAGCGATTCCGGGGTCGGGTCGACCAGCTTGTTGAAGCGGCCCACCAGCTTGCGCGCCTGCTCCAGGCTGCCCTGGCGGTAGCGGATCTGCCCGAGCTGCAGCAGCGACCCCGGGTCGTCCGGCTCCTGCTGCAGCGCGCGCTGGAAGAAGTCCTCCGCCTCCTTGAGGTTGCCCTTGCGCATGGTGCAGATGCCGGCGGCCGAGTAGGAGCGCCATGGCGCCGGATAGAGCGGGTTGCGCACCGCCTGCAGGAAGTACTTGATCGACTCGGTCTCCCGCCCGGTGTTGCACAGGAACCAGCCGTAGTTGTGGTTGATGTCGGGATCGGCCGGCGAAAGGCGCAACGCGCGCTCGAAGTTGGTCTGCGCGAGCTGGTTCTCCTTCAGCTCGGCGTACACCAGGCCGAACATGCTGTAGGTGAGCGCGTAGCTCGCGTCGGCCGCCGCCGCGATGCGCAGCTCCTCGAGCGCGACCGCCATGTTGCCGCGCCGGTAATACAGCGCGGCGAGCTCGGTATGCACCCTGGCGCGGTTGCGCGGATCGCCTACGTCGCCGACGAGCGTGCCGGTATCGGCGGTCGGCTCGGTCGGCGCCTGGGTCGTGGCGCAGCCGGCGAGCAGCGCGGCGAGCACGACGATCCCGCGCAGGCGATTCAAGCGCGCACCTCGGCGAGCGAAATGGTCTTGCTGCGGCGCGTCCGGTCGGCGACGTCGCCCGCGAGCTGGCCGCAGGCCGCGTCGATCTCCTCGCCCCGGGTCTTGCGCGTCGTCACCGTGACGCCGCCGCGCTGCAGGATCCCGGCGAAGCGGCGGATGCGCTCGGGCGCCGAGCGCGTGAAGCCCGACTTCGGGAACGGGTTGAACGGGATGAGGTTGAACTTGCAGCGCACGCGCGAGGCGATGCCGAGCAGCGCGCGGGCCTGCGCGTCCGTGTCGTTGACCCCGGCGAGCATCACGTACTCGAAGGTGATGAAGTCGCGCGGCGCGCGCTCCAGGTACCGGTTGCACGCCGCGATCAGCTGGCGGATCGGGTACTTGCGGTTGACCGGCACGAGGCGATCGCGCAGCGCGTCCTCGCCCGCGTGCAGCGACACCGCCAGCGCCACCGGGCATTCCGCGGCGAGGCGGTCCATGCCGGGGATGACGCCCGAGGTCGACACGGTCACGCGCCGGCGCGACAGGCCGTAGCCGTTGTCGTCCAGCATCAGGCGCAGCGCCGGGATGACGTTGTCCAGGTTCATCATCGGCTCGCCCATGCCCATGAAGACGACGTTGCTCACCGGGCGCGCGGGGCCGAACCCGCCGAGCTCCCGGTTGGCAAGCCAGAGCTGGCCGACGATTTCCGCGGCGCTGAGGTTGCGGTTGAACCCTTGCTTGCCGGTCGAGCAGAACGCGCAGTCGAGCGTGCAGCCCGCCTGGCTCGAGACGCACAGCGTGCCGCGGCCCGTTTCCGGGATGAACACCGCCTCTACGGCGTTCGCGCCGTCCACCGCGAGCAGCCACTTGCGCGTGCCGTCCGCCGTGGTGCCGTGGGAGACCACCGCCGGGGGCTTGATCGCCGCGGCGCGCGAGAGCCTGGCGCGCAGGTCCCTGGCGACGTCGGTCATGGCCGCGAAATCGGCGGCGCCGCGCCGGTGGATCCACTTCAGCACCTGGCGGGCGCGGAACGGCTTCTCGCCCAGCCCATTGAGCAGCCGCTGCATGCCTTCTTCGTCGAGCCCGAGCAGGTTGATCATCGTTCTAGCGGGAGTAGATCTCGCAAGCGGGGAAAAAGAACGCGACCTCGGTCTTCGCCGTCTCCGGCGCGTCCGAGCCGTGCACCGCGTTGGCGTCGATCGAGGCGGCGAAATCGGCGCGGATCGTGCCCTTGGCGGCCTGCTTCGGGTCGGTAGCGCCCATCAGCTCGCGGTTCTTCGCGATCGCGTCGGGACCTTCCAGCACCTGCACCAGCACCGGCCCCGAGGTCATGAACTTCACCAGGTCCTTGAAGAACGGCCGCTCGCGGTGCACCGCGTAGAACCCCTCGGCCTGCGCGCGCGAAAGATGCATCATGCGCGCGGCGATGATCTTCAAGCCGGCGGCCTCGAAGCGCGCGAGAATCCTGCCGATCGCATTTTTTTCCACCGCGTCAGGTTTGATGATCGAAAGGGTTCGCTCTACCGCCATGCCATCATCCTCTTTGCCGTCTTCAAATAGCCGGAAAGTATAGCACGCTCGCGCGCAGTTTCACTTAAAAACAAAGGCTTAGACCCATGTATCGCACCCTGAAACTCGACCTCAAAGGCGCCCTCGCCACCGTGACGCTCAACCGGCCCGAGCAGCGCAACGCAATGTCGGCGCAACTGATGCGCGAGATGATCCGCTGCGCGCAGCAGCTCGCCGCGCGGCGCGACCTCGATGCTGTAATAGTGCGCGGCGCGGGCAAATGGTTCAGCGCCGGCGCGGATCTCAAGGACGCCTCGCGCTGGGGCAACCAGTCCCTGCCCCTGGACGAGCAGCGCGAGACCGCGAAGCTCGGCTTCGTCATGGCGCGCGCCTGGGAGGAGCTGCCGCAGATCACCCTCGCCGCGATCGAGGGCTACTGCATCGGCGGCGGCCTCGCGCTCGGCGTCGCGCTCGACTGGCGCGTGATCGCCGAGGACGCCTTCGTCTCCTTCCCCGAGATCGCGCTCGGCATCCCGCTCACCTGGGGCACCCTGCCGCGCCTCGTGAACCTCGTAGGCCCCGCGCGCGCCAAGCGCCTCACCATCCTCTGCGAGCGCATCCCGGCAAAGGAAGCGCTTGCGATGGGGCTCGTAGACTACGTAGCGCCCCCTGGTAAATCGCTCCAGGTCGCGCGCGAGATCGCAAGGAAAATCAAAGCCCTGCCCCGCCACTCGGTGCGCATGAGCAAGGAGTCGATCAACGCCTACGCCAGCCTCGGCGCCCACGCCGCCGGCCACATGGCGCACGACCAAGTGCAGCTCGCCGCCGCGAGCCAGGAAGCGAGGGCAGCCCGCGAAGCCTTCGCCCGGCGCCGCAAGTGACGCCCACTGCGCGTCGATCTATCCCGGCGTCCTGCTGCTTTCGCCGTTGACGTTGTGAATCAGCGAGTTGATCTACTTCGCTCCGGCTGTCCCAGCCGCCGGATCGGCAAGACATTGTTTTCAGTGACTATGTTCGACGAGCGGGCAGTGATATACAGCGCGAATGCGGACTATTGAGAGTTCGGTGGCACGATGGCAGCACCGTCGGATTGAATGAAGCGACGCGAAGCAATCGCACGCATGATGCTCATCGCGGCGACGGGTACGCCCCTCGCTGTTGCCGCGCAGGCAGGCAAGCTCCGCAAGCCCGCGCGCATCGGTTTCCTGCCGGACCTTTGGGAGTTTCAGCAAGTGCTCTTTCGCGAGGCGATGCTTGAGCGCGGGTGGCGGGAGGGGCGTGACTACATCATTCTGTTCTCGGGCATCGCCGCCCCCGCCATCGAAGATGCAGTATTGAAGATCCTTTTCCAGAAACCCGATCTCCTTTACGTGGCCAATACCGGCTACGCGCTAGCCGCGCACCGGCGCACGCAAACCATCCCCATCGTCATGCTCGTGACCGGCTATCCCGTCGAGGCCGGGCTCGCTCGCAGTCTCGCGCGCCCCGGAAAGAACGTTACCGGCAACTCGGGCTACGCGGGCGTCGGTTTCTTCGGCAAGCTGCTCGAGTTGCTACGAGACACGAAACCGGACATCCGCCGCATCGGAGTGCTGTGGAGCTACGTCACACCTGTGCATCCGCGCGAGGAAGTCGAGCCGATATACGCCGAGATGCGCGAAGCCGCGCGGAAACTGCGCGTCGCACTGCAGATTGAGGAGATCACCCGCCCGGAGGAGCTGCCGGCATCGCTCGATAGGCTGCGCGCGAGCCGGTCGGACGCGCTCTTCATCACCTCGGGGCCGGGACTTTGGTCCGAGGCGAAACGCATGATGGAGTTCGTGATTCAGAACCGCATCGTCAGCATTGCGGATTGGCCGTGGTCCGAGGATCTCCATCCGTTACTGACCTACTCGCCGACGTTTC
>JBFLYF010000256.1:0-4658 GCA_040756795.1 Pseudomonadota bacterium | reverse complement strand
GTCGCGCTCGAGGTGCTCCGCCACCTTCACATGTACTGGTCGCCCCAGGCGCCCGAGCGCAAAGCGCAGCGCCACCCGGTCAAGACGCGCCTCGCCGTGACGCACGGCTACGAAGGGGTGGTCGGCGTGCTGGGCGGCAGCGATTCGCTCGACTTCGAGAACAAGGACTCCGAGAGCTGGATCGTGGAGAACGTCAGCACGGGCGGCTTCGGCGCCGTGGTGCCGCAGCTGAAGGGCGACTGGCTGCGCGTGGGCGCGCTGCTCGCGCTGCAGCCCGAGGGCGGCAACAACTGGGTGGTGGGGATCGTGCGGCGGGTGAGCAAGTCGAGCCCGCAACAAGCGCATGTCGGCATCGAGACGCTGTCGAAAACGCCGGCGGTGATGCACTTCGCGGTGAGCGGCGCCAAGACCGCCTCGCAGCAAGGCGTGCTGCTCAAGGACGGCGCCGCCCCCGAGACGCGCATCGTGCTGCGGCCGGGCGTGTACGCGCCGGCGCAGAACCTCGAGGCGGCGCACGGCGCACGCCAGCACATCTACATCCCGCAGGCGGTCGCCGAGCGCGGCGAGGACTACGAGATCGCCCGGTTCAGGGAGTTGATCAGAGAATCCTGAGCAGGAACGCGGCGATGTCCGCGATCTCCGGCGCGCACACCGAGTGCGGCATCGGGTATTCGTGCCATTCCACCTTGTAGCCGAGCGCCTGCAGCGCATCGCGCGAGCGCGCCGCCCGATCCATGGGGATCATCGGGTCGAAGCTGCCGTGCGCCATGAAGATGGGCAGCCCACGGTTTTCAGCAGAGGCTTCCTTCTGAAGAAAGCCGGATAAAGGCAGATACGTCGAAAGCGCCAGCACGCCCGCGAGGCGCTCCGGATAGCGCAGTGCGGTCTGCAGCGCGATCGCGCCGCCCTGGGAAAACCCCGCGAGGACGATCTTGTCGCCGGGGATGCCCTTTTTCTTTTCCTCAGCAATCAATTCCTCGAGCAAACCTTGTGACGCCCTGATCCCGGCCTCGTCCTCCGGCCCGCCGCCGAGCTGCAGGATGTCGTACCAGGCGCGCATGCGCATGCCCATGTTGATGGTCACGGGCCGGATCGGGGCATGCGGGAAGACGAAGCGCACCGGCCGCGACGCGGGCAGCCCGAGCTCGGGCACCACCGGCTCGAAGTCGTGGCCGTCGGCGCCCAGGCCGTGCAGCCAGATCACCGCGGCGCCCGGCCGGGTTCCGATCTCGACTTCAATCGTTTCAAGCACTTGCGGCATTCCCCGATTGTAGCGTGAATATTCACGTTGACGAAGTGACCGTGGGTCATTTACGCTCCGGCGCCAAATGACCAAGAGTCAGTTAAAGCGCGCGCTGGCGCCCGAGCACAAGACCGAGCGGCGCACGGCGATTCTGCAGGCCGCCGAGGCGCTGCTGCGGCGCGACCCGTCGGCAAGCTTCGCCGTCGAGGAGATCGCGCGCCGCGCCGGCCTCGCCAAGGGCACGGTGTACCTGTACTTCGGCTCGCGCGAGGAAGTGCTGCTCGCGGTGCACGACGCGCAGATGGAGGAGATGTTCGACGCGCTCGAGCGCGCGCTCGCCCGGCCTGCGCCCGACGCGGCCAGCGTATCGCGCGCGGTGATGGGGTTCCTGCGGCGCCGGCCGGAATTCTTCCGGCTCTCGACGAGTTGCCACGGCGCGCACGACGGCAGCATGGCGCCCGCGGTGGCGCGCGCCCACCGCGAGGCGGTGGCCGTGCGCCTGATCGCGATCGGCCGCCGCATCGAGAGACTGTACGGGGGCATGCGCCCGGGCGACGGGGCGACGCTGCTCAAGAACTGCTACGCGCTGATGCTCGGCCTGTGGCAGCTCGCCGTATCGCCATTGCGGGTTCCGGCGGGCTCCGCGCCCGCCGAGCCCGAGCCGGCGGCGCTGCGCATCAATTTCGAGGAGCAGCTCGCGGCTGCGCTGACAGACCTTTGGAACGCTGCGGTGCATCGCGGCGGGAGGAAAGCCACATGAAATCGCAAATCCTCGCACTGACGGTAGCCGTGGGGCTGCTCGCGGCTTGCAGCAAAGCCTCGGAGCCGAGGCAGGAGCCGGTGCGCCCGGTGCGCGTGGTGAAGATCGGCGCCGCCGAAGCGAAGCGCGTGTTCGAGCTCCCGGGAGAGGTGCGCGCGCGCTACGAGACGCGCCTGGGGTTCCGCGTCGGCGGCAAGATCGTAGAGCGCCTGGTGGAAGTGGGCAGCCGCGTCAAGCCCGGCCAGCCGCTCGCGCGCCTGGATGTCGCGGATCTCGCGCTCGCCGCGGCGAGCGCCCAGGCGCAGGCGGCGAGCCTGCAGGCCGAGCGCGACCTCGCGGCGGCCGACTTGAAGCGCTACCGCGACCTGCGCGAGAGGAACTTCATCAGCCAGGCCGAGTACGACCGGCGCGCGAGCGCGCTCGCCACCGCGGAGGCGCGGCTGGAAGCGCTGCGCGCCCAGCACCGCCAGGCGGCGAACCAGGCCGGCTACGCGCTGCTCGCCGCGGACTCCGCGGGCGTGGTCGTGGGCCTGGAGGCCGAGGCGGGGCAGGTGGTCGCCGCCGGCCAGACCGTGCTGCGCCTGGCGCGCGCGGGCGAGCTGGAGGTGCAGATCGCGGTGCCCGAGTCCGAGCGCGAGTTCGTGGAGCATGCGACCGGTTTCGAGGTCACGCTGAACGCGCGGCCCGGGCGCAGCTGGCGCGGCAAGCTCCGCGAGCTCTCGCCCGCGGCCGACCCTGCGACGCGCACCTACGCCGCGCGTGTCACGATGCTCGAGCCCGGCGACGAAGTCGAGCTCGGCATGAGCGCGCGCGTCGCGGCCTCGGCCAACGGCGGTCCGGCGAGGATCGAGGTGCCGCTCGCGGCGCTCTCCACGCGCGGCGAGCAGCCCGAGGTGTTCGTGGTGGACGGCAAGGGCGCGGTGCAGCCGCGGCGCGTGCGCACCGCGGGCATCGCGGGCGAGCGCGTGGTGATCGAGTCGGGCCTCGCGCCCGGCGACATCGTGGTCGCCGCGGGCGCCCAGCTGCTGCGCGCCGGACAGCGCGTGCGCCTGATCGACGCCGGGAGCTGATCCCGTGTCCGCGCCCCGGCCCGGCATCGGCTTCAACCTTTCGGCAGCCGCGCTGCGCTATCGCGAGCTGACGCTGTTTTTCCTGGTGGCGGTCGCGATCGCCGGGGCCGCCGCCTACTTCAAGCTCGGTCAGCGCGAGGACCCCGACTTCGCCTTCCGCGCCATGGTGATCCGCACGCTGTGGCCCGGCGCGACCGCCGAGCAGGTCGACCGCCAGGTCACCGACCGCATCGAGAAGAAGCTGCAGGAGACGCCCTACTTCAAGTTCACCCGCAGCCACTCCAAGGCGGGCGAGTCGCTGATCGTTCTGGAGCTGCTCGATACCGCGCCGCCGAAGGAGGTGCCCGGCATCTGGTACCAGGTGCGCAAGAAAGTCGGCGACATCCGCCACACGCTGCCGCCGGAAGCGCTGGGGCCGTTCTTCAACGACGAGTTCGGCGACGTCTACGGCTCGATCTACGCCTTTACCGCGCAAGGCTTCAGCCATTCGGAGCTGCGCGACTACGTCGAGCGCGCGCGCCAGGAGGTGCTGCGCCTGCCCAACGTCGCCAAGGCCGAGCTGGTCGGGGTGCAGGAGGACCGCATCTTCGTAGAGCTCTCCTCCAAGCGGCTCGCCGCGCTCGGCCTGGACCCGCAGGGCATCGGCCAGGCGCTCGCGGCGCAGAACGCGATCGTGCCGCCGGGCGCGGTGGAAACCTCGCAGAGCTCGGTGGCGCTGCGCGTCACCGGGCAGCTCGACTCGGTGCAGGCGGTCTCGGACCTGCTGCTGCGTGCGGGCGGTCAGACCTTTCGCCTCGGCGACATCGCGCGCGTGACGCGCGGCACGGTGGATCCGCCGATCGCCACCCTGCGCTACAAGGGCCGCGAGGCGATCGGGTTTGCCGTGTCGATGGTGCGCAACGGCGATGTGCTCAAGCTCGGCGCGGACCTGCGCGCCACCATGGCGCGCCTGAAATCGGAGCTCCCGGTCGGCATCGAGTTCGACCAGGTGTCCGACCAGCCCGCGGTGGTGAAGCTGGCGGTGGGCGAGTTCATGCGCTCGCTGCTCGAGGCGGTGGCGATCGTGCTGGCGATCTCGTTCGTGTCGCTGGGAATGCGCACCGGCTTCGTGGTCGCGCTCACCATTCCGCTGGTGCTCGCCGCGACCTTCCTCGGCATGCGCTTGCTCCATATCGACCTGCACCGCATCTCGACCGGAGCGCTCATCATCGCGCTCGGGCTCTTGGTGGACGACGCCATGATCGCGGTCGAGATGATGGCGCGCAAGCTCGAGGAAGGCTTCGACATGCTGCGCGCGGCCACCTTCGCCTACTCCTCGACCGCGTTCCCGATGCTGACCGGCACGCTGATCACCGCGGCCGGCTTCCTGCCGATCGCGACCGCCAAGTCCACCACGGGCGAGTACACCTTCGGCATCTTCGCGGTGACGACCCTGGCGCTCGTGATCTCCTGGTTCGCGGCCGTGATCGCCACGCCCTTCATCGGCGCGCTGCTGCTCAGGGAGCATCGCACCGCCGCGGGCGAAGCGCATCGCGACGTCTACGACAAGCCGTTCTACCGCCGGCTGCGCGCCACCATCGAGTGG
>JBFLYF010000255.1:0-4661 GCA_040756795.1 Pseudomonadota bacterium | reverse complement strand
GCTCGCGCGGGCGCTGCGCGAGGGGTGGATCGCGGGCGCGGCGCTCGACGTCTATGAGACCGAGCCGCTTTCGGCGGGCCACGCCTTCGAGGGGCTGGAGAACGTGATCCTGACACCGCACACGGCGGGTCTGTCGGAGGAGGCGCTGCACGGCATGGCGCTCTCGGCAGCGGGACAGATCCTGCAGGCGCTGCGCGGCGAGCGCCCGCCGCACCTCGTCAATCCACAGGTCTGGCGCTAGGAAAGGAGAACGGCATGCGCTTCAAGCGCGAAAGCTTCCATCCCGAAGGGCTCGCCAGGCGCGTCGTGGGCGGCAGGCTCCTTTATGCGCCCGTCGTGACGGTGGAGCACTGCCGGCTGGTGTTCGTCTCGGGGCTGCTCGCGCGCGACCGCGAAGCGAATATCGTGGGCAAGGGCGACATGGGAGCGCAGATCCGGCAGGTGGGCGAGAACCTGAAGATCGCGCTCGCCGCCGCCGGGGCCACGCTGGCGGACCTCGTGCGTACCACCACCTTTGTCACCGACATCGAGGAGTTCTTCCGCCACGTCGAGGTGCGCCACCAGTATTTCGGACCTGCGCTGCCCACCAGCACCACGGTGGAGGTGCGCCGCCTCGCGCACCCCGATTTCATGGTCGAGGTCGAGGCGTTCGCGGCGCTGCCTGCTTCCTAGGTGATCACTTCGGGCGCGACAGGACCGGCGTACAGCTGCTCGACCAGCGCCGCGCGGCGCTCGAGCACCGCGCGCTGGTTGATGTAGCCCTTGTCGGTGATCTCGTTGCCGTCGATCTGCGGCGGCTCCTGCATGACGAGCAGGCGCGTCGGATGCGTCGAGCTGCCCGGCTCGGCGGCGAGGGCTTGCAGGGCCTTTTGCAGCTGTTTGCGAATCTGTTCCGGATCTTTTCCCGCTGCGGGGCTGAGGAAAACCAGGGCCCCGACTTCGTCGCGGTCGTGGCCCGTGATCACGGCGTCCTGGATGAACGGGTTGGCGGCGGCGATGAGCTTGACGCGCACCATACCGACGTGCACCCAGGTGCCCGTGGTGAGCTTGAAGTCCTCCGCGACGCGGCCATCGAAGACGATGCCCTTCGCAGGATCGGCTTCGCTCGCAAGCTTCACTGCGTCGCCGATGCGGTAATAGCCTTCCTCGTCGAAGGCGGCCGCGGTGAGGTCTGCGCGCTTGTAGTAGCCCGGGGTGACGTGCGGGCCGCGCACGCGCACCTCGAGCTTGCCGGCGGAGGACACGAGCTTCAGCTCGCAGCCCGCGACCGGCAGGCCGATGACGCCGGCGCGCTCGATCGGAAAGTGCACCTGCGTGGCGAGCGGCGAGGTCTCGGTAGAGCCCCACGCCGAGAGCATGGCGAGGCGGCCGCCCTTCTCGGATGCGGCGAGCTTCTCGATCCGCTCCCAGAGGTTCTGCGGCAGGGCGGCGCCGGCGTAGAACACCACGTCGAGCTCGCGAAAGAAGCTCGCGCGCAGCCGCGCGTCGGACTCGAGGTGCGGCAGCAGCAGGTCGAAGCCGCGCGGCACGTTGAAGTACATGGTGGGCGAGACGTCTTTCAGGTTCTTCACCGTGGTCTCGACCAGGCCCGGCATCGGCTTGCCGCCGTCGATGTAGAGCGTGCCGCCGTTGCGCAGCACCATGTTGAAGTTGTGGTTGCCGCCGAAGGTGTGGTTCCACGGCAGCCAGTCTACGATCACCGGGGGCCGCTCCTCTACGAAAGGCCACCCTTGCGCGAGCATCTGCTGGTTGGCGCAGAGCATGCGCTGCGTGTTGATGACGCCCTTCGGCGTGCCGGTCGAGCCGGAGGTGAAGAGGATCTTCGCCACCGTGTCGGGCGTGACGCGCGAGAACGCCACCTCGAGCGTGGAGCCGGGATTGGTTTCCAGCAGCTTGGCGACCGGGGTCGATGTCGCGCCCACCGCAGCGAGCGCGGCGCCGAATTTTTCCGGGTCGGAGGCGTAGACCAGCCCCGGCCGCAGCAGTTCGAAGATCGCCTTCAGCTTGGCGAAGTCCTTCGACATCAGCGAATAGGCGGGCGAGATAGGCGCCACCGGCACCCCTACGTGCATCGCGCCGAGCGCGAGCAGCGCGTGGTCGATGCCGTTGTCCGAGAGGATCGCGACCGGCCGCTCGGCATTGAGACCGAGGTTGAGCAGCGCCTGGCCGACGCGGCGCACGTCGGCGAGCGCGTCGCGGTAGGACAGCCGCCGCCAGCCCTCGCCCTTGCGCTCGGCGAGGAAGGTGCGCTCGGGGGCCTTCTCGAACCACTGTACCAGCCACTCGCCCACGCAGCGCGCGTAGGGCTTGAGCGGCTGCGGTGAGGCGAGCAGCCGCACGCCATCGGCGCGCTTCTCGAGCTTGACCTGCGCTGGCGCGAAGCGCAGGCTCGTATGCAATTTCATGCAGTTTGTCTCCCCGTAGGGAGATTATCTTAGCGCCGCGGCCCGGCTACCAAGGTAGGCCCCGACTACACGCGGGTCGGCCAGCACCTGCGCGGGCTCGCCCTCGGCGATCGGCTCGCCGTGGTCGAGCACGTAGAGGCGATCCGCGAGGTCGGCGACCATCTGCATGTCGTGCTCGACCCAGACCATGGGTATGCCGAGATCGTGCTTGATGCGCAGGATGTAGCGCGCAAGGTGCTCCCGTTCGTCGCGGTTCAGCCCCGCCGACGGCTCGTCGAGCAGGATCAGCTTCGGCTCCATGGCGAGCGCGCGCGCGAAGCCGACGACCTTCTGCACGCCGAAGGGCAGCGCATCGACTTGCTCATAGCGGTAGCGCTCCAGGTCCGTGAATTCGAGCACCTTTTCCACCGCCAGGCGGTGCATCGCCTCGGCGGCCCGCACGCCTCGTGTGAAGAACCCCTCCGCGAGCAGGCCGGTTCTCATCCGGGCGTGCCGCGCGACCAGCAGATTCTCGAGGACCGTGAGATGCGCGAACAGCTCCCCATGCTGGAACGTGCGCGCGATGCCGATCCTGGAGATGCGGTGGGGCGGCGTACGTGTGATGTCCTCTCCGCCGAACGTGATTCGGCCTGCCCCGGGCCGATAGAGACCGCAAATGCAGTTGAGCACCGAGGTCTTGCCGGCGCCGTTCGGCCCGATCAGGCAGAGGAGCTCGCCGGTGCGGGTGTCCAGGCCGACATTTCGCAGCACGCTCAAGCCTCCGAATGACAGGCTCAAGCCCTCCACGCGCAGGCCGTCAGCCATACCAGCGCCGGCTCCTGCGGTATTGCTTCACGTCGCGGTAGCTGCGCCGCGTCTCGTTGACGCTCCCGAGGTAGAACTCGCGGATGTCCTGATGGCCGCGCAGCCGCTCCGGCGTGCCGTCGAAGACGATGCGGCCGTTCTCCATCACGTAGGCGTAATCGGCGACGTCCAGCGCGACGGCCGCGTTCTGCTCGACCAGCAGCAGCGTCATCCCGAGATCTTTGCGGACGTCCTGCAGCCGGTGCAGCAGCTCCTCGACCACCAGCGGTGCGAGGCCCTGCGACAGCTCGTCCACGAGCAGCAGCCTCGGCGCGCAGGCGAGCGCGGAGGCCATGGCGAGCATCTGGCGTTCGCCGCCCGAGAGATATCCGGCCTCACGATCGCGTACACGCGCGAGAGCCGGAAAGTATTCCCACGCCGCCTCGGTGAGCCGGCGCGAACGGGTGCCCGGCCGCGGCACGACGGCCCGGATGTTCTCTTCGACGGTGAGATTCTCGAAAACCTTGTTGCGCTCTGGGACCAGGGCGATGCCGCGCGAAGTGATGTCGTGCGGCGCCCGGTTCTCGATACGCTCACCGCCGTACACGATCGAGCCCTCGGTTACGCGTGCGTCGTCCTGTCCGATGAAGCCGGAGATGGCGCGCAGGGTTGTCGTCTTGCCGGCGCCGTTGGTGCCGAGCAGCACGACGATCGAGCCCTCCGGGACTTCGAGGGATATGCCCTGCACCGCGGTGATGACGCGGTGGTAGGTCACCTCGAGCTTTTCCAGCCTGAGCAAGAGGTCCGTCACTTGCCGAGCGGCCGCTGCTTGAAGGGCCAGAGCAGAAACCAGGCTTGCACACGGCGCCAGATGCCGACCAGGCCCTGCGGCTCGAACATGAGGAACAGGATCATCGCCAGGCCGAAGGCTGCGTAGTTGACCGCGAAGATCAACGCGGAAAACCGCTCGGCGAGGCCGAGCAGCTGCATGAGCGCCTCGATCGCGTAGGGGAAGAGAACGACGAACAGTGAGCCGAGGAGAGCCCCCAGGATGGAGCCGATGCCGCCGACGATCACGGTCGCGACGTACTGGATCGTGACGAAGAGCGAGAAAGCTTCGGCCGACACGAAGCCCCGGTAGTAGGCGAAAAGGCAGCCGGCGACCGATGTCATGGTGCACGAAACGACGAAAGCCGAGAGCTTGGCCCAATGCACGTTGATGCCGAGCGCGGCGGCGACCGCCTCCCGGCCGTGGATCGCGCGCCAGGCCCGGCCGGTCCTCGCGCGCAGCAGGTTCAGCGCGAACAGCACCGCGGCGGCCGACGCCGCGAGCAGAACGAAATACCAGGCGCGCGCATCCTGCAGGACCCAGCCCGCGATCGACGGCGGATCGATGACCACGCCCGTCGAGTAGCCCCGACGCGTCTCGTATTCCTGGCCCGCATGGATGACCATGAAATGCAGCGCGAGCGT
>JBFLYF010000254.1:0-4672 GCA_040756795.1 Pseudomonadota bacterium | reverse complement strand
GCGCCGCGCCGCCGAGACGCTCGTCACGCCGCACCCGGCCGAGGCGGCGCGGCTGCTGGCCGAGTCGACCGCGAACGTCCAGGCCGACCGGCTGAAAGCCGCGCGCGACCTCGCCGACAACCTCAGGGCGCACGTGGCGCTGAAAGGCAACGGCAGCGTGATCGTCGCGCGCGACGGGCACTGGTTCATCAACACCACCGGCAACCCCGGCATGGCCTCCGCGGGCATGGGCGACGTGCTCTCCGGGATCCTCGGCGCGCTGCTCGCGCAGAAATACACGGGCGAATCCGCGCTCGTCCTCGGCGTGCACCTGCACGGCTGCGCCGCCGACGAGTGCGTGCATGCGGGCGCGGGACCGGTCGGCCTCGCGGCCTCCGAGACCACCGCGCCCGCTCGGCGGATCTGGAACCGATGGCTGGCGGGGAGCTAGCCGGCCCGGACGCTTACCTGCAGGGCAAGCCTTGCCCTAAGTGCGGCTACGCGCGCACCCCCGCCGATACGAACCCGGCCTGGCAGTGCCCCCGCTGCCAGATCGCGTACCTCAAGTACCGGCCCGGCGCGGCGGCGCTGCGCGCCCGGCTGGCCGCCGGGAGCCGCGAGATGGCGCGGGAGGCGGGCGCCGACCGGTCGATCTACGCGCTCCTCGCCGCCAACCTGCTCGCGCTGCTGATCGCCTATGCGACGCGCATGACGCTGCGCGAGCTGATGCTGGTGTACTGGATCCAGAGCGTCATCATCGGCGTCACCAGCTTCCTGCGCATCCTCAGCCTGCGCCGCTTCGACACGGAGAACTTCAGGCTCGGCAACCGCCCGCTGGAGGAGACGGCCGGCGACAAGCTGCGGGTGGCCTTCTTCTTCCTCGCGCATTACGGCGGCTTTCATTTCGTCTACCTGGGCTTCCTCACCCTCGGCGGCAAGGGCGCCGACGCTGGGCCGGCGACCGGCTACCTGCTGTGCGCGCTGGTGTTCGCGGCCAACCACCTCTATTCGCTTTTCCAGAACGTGCGCCGCGATGCCGCGGGGCGGCCGAATCTCGGCGTGCTGATGATGCTGCCTTACGCGCGCATCTTTCCGATGCATCTCACCATCCTCTTCGGCGGCCTGTTCTTCGGCGGCACGGCCGCCTTCGTGCTGTTCGGCGCTCTCAAGATCGTCGCCGACGCGGTCATGCACACCGTGGAGCACCACGTGCTCGCCAAGGGCAGCCTGCTGCCCCGGGCCGATTCCGCGGGCGACCTCCCCTATTCGCAGCGGTAGAACGCCTTGCGGTGCTGCAGGCTGATCGCGTCGAGGTCCTCGGGGTGGCGCGGGCGGCCCCGGCTGTCGAGGAGGCGCGGCTCGAGCTCGGCGAGGCGCTTCTCGAGCTTCGCGACCTCGGGGTTGCGGTTGAGCTCTGCGAAGCGCTGCTTCAGCGCCTTCGCGTCGGCGTCGCGCTTTTCGATCTCGGCGAGCGCGATCTCGCGGCGCAGCTTCCTCTTCTCGCACTGCACCGGCTCGAGCTTCTTCGTGATGGCGATGAATTCCTCCGCCTCGGGCGTGACGGCAAGGGCGGGGGTGAAAAGCAGGGCAAGAGTAAAGGCGAAAAACCTCAAGCGGCCTTCACCTTCGCCTTCGGCTCGGGGTACGGGTAGAGCATGTTGAGCGCGATCGACTGGTGGTTCGCCTGCACGATCCGCACGTGCTCGCGCCGCAGCTCGCGCGCGTGCCGCACGCCGCAGGAGTGCGCGATCATGTCGATCTCGCGGTTCATGTTGTTGGCGTAGTTGGCGACGCGCAGGTATTTCTCCTCCACCACCAGCGCGCGCTGCAGGCGCTTGTTGTGGGTGGTGACGCCGGTCGGGCAGGTGTTCTGGTGGCAGCGCAGCGCCTGGATGCAGCCGAGCGAGAACATGAAGCCGCGCGCGGTGTTGATGAAGTCGGCGCCGGTGGCGAGCGCCCAGGCGGCGCGCGCCGAGGTGACGAGCTTGCCCGAGGCCACCACGCGCACGCGCGGCTTCAGGCCCGACTCGATCAGCGCATCCACCACGCGCGGCAGCGCCTCGTCGATCGAGAGGCCCATGTGGTCGGCGAGCGCCTGCGGCGCGGCGCCCGAGCCGCCCTCGCCGCCATCGATCACCAGGAAGTCCGGCGCGAACTCCAGGCCCCTGCGGTGCACCGCGTCGGCCATCTCGTTCATGAAGCGCCAGCCGCCGATCGCGGTCTTCACTCCGACCGGCCGCCCGGTGAGGTCGCGGATGTAGGCGATCCTGTCCAGCAGCTCGTTCATGTTGGAGATGTCGCGGTGCCGGTTCGGGCTGATCGAGTCGCGCCCCTCCGGGATGCCGCGGATCTGCGCGATCTCGGGAGTCACCTTCCTGCCGGGCAGCACGCCGCCTTTGCCCGGTTTCGCGCCCTGAGACAGCTTGATCTCGAAGGCCTTGACCACGCGCGAGAGCTCGACCAGGCGATCCGGGTTGAGGTTCCCCTGCGCGTCGCGCACGCCGTACTTGGCGGTGCCGATCTGCATGATGATGTCGCAGCCGCCCTCGAGGTGATACGGCGACAGGCCGCCTTCGCCGGTGTCCATCCAGCAGCCCGCGACCGCGGCGCCGCGCGAGAGCGAGCGCACCGCCGGCTGGGAGATCGCGCCGAAGCTCATGCCGCTGATGTTGACGATCGAGCGCGCCTCGAACGGCTGCTTGCAGTAGCCCTCGCCGAGCGCGAGCGAGGGCGTCGGCAGGCGCTCCTCCTCCAGCACCGGGAACGGGTGGTTGACGAAGATGAGCGCGCCCGACTCGTGCAGGTCGTAGGTCGAGCCGAAGCCGAGGATGCCGCCTTCGTTCTTCGCCAGGCGGTACACCCAGGCGCGCGTCGAGCGGTTGAACGGCATCTCGTCGCGGTCGCCGGCGAAGAAGTACTGGCGGAAGTACTCGCCCAGCTGCTCGAAGAAGTAGCGCAGCCGCCCGACCACCGGGTAGTTGCGCAGCACGCTGTGCTTCTTCTGCGTGACGTCGCGGATGAAGACGAACACGAACACCGCGATCAGCACGAACGCCATCAGCGTGCCGATGCCGTACGACAGGATGTCCATCACCATGGCCGGCTCCCCCCGAGCCGCCATGATAGTCCCAAAAAGCCGCTCAGGACTTCAGCTTGCGGACGACGTCGTAGATCTCGGCGGCGTGGTTGCGGGGGTTGACGCCGTAGGCGACGTGGCGGATGACGCCCTTCTTGTCGATGACGAAGGTCGAGCGCACGAGGCACTCGCGCCGCACGCCGTCGAGCTCCTTCTCCTGCAGCACGCCGTAGCGCCGGCAGACCTCGCCCTCGGGATCCGACAGCAGGCCGATCGAGAGGCCGTGCCGGTCGCGGAACTCGGCGTGCGTCAGGCAGTCGTCGCGCGACACGCCGAGGATCACGCAGTTGCAGCGCCCGAACTCCTGCTCGTGGTCGGAGAACTCGGCCGCCTCCAGCGTGCAGCCGGGCGTGCCGTCGCGCGGGTAGAAATACAGCACGATGCGCTTCTTGCCGAGGAACGAGGCCAGCTCCACCGTCTGCATGTCGGCATCGGGCAGCGCGAACACAGGCGCGGTTTGACCTGGCTGCAGCATGATCGTCGTCGCAGCCGATTTTATGCTTGCGACCACCTTTGACAAGGGCCGCGCGTGCGCTTTGTCGCGACGCTGCTACAGAACCGCGCCGATATAATCCATCGATGGAGGAAGGACTGCTAGGGGGCTTGTCGCCGCAGGAGTTTTTGCGGCGCTACTGGCAGAAGCGCCCGCTGCTGGTGCGCCGCGCGCTTCCCCGCTTCGGCGGCGTGATCGGAAAGCGGGCATTGTTCGCGCTCGCGGCGCGCGGCGACGTGGAATCCCGCTTGGTGAAACGGCGCGCCACCCGCGGGCGGGTGATTCAGGGTCCTCTATCACAGGATCATTTCAGGAAGGCCGGTGTCCGCAACTGGACGCTGCTCGTGAACGGGGTAAATCTTTTCGAGGAAAAAGCCGAGCAACTGCTACGCAGGTTCGCCTTCATACCCCAGGCCCGCCTGGACGACGTCATGGTGAGCTACGCCGCCCCCGGCGGCGGCGTAGGGCCGCATTTCGACTCCTACGACGTGTTTCTCATCCAGGGAGCGGGAAGGAGGATTTGGCGCCTTTCGAGGAAAAAAGCCTTTGCCTGTGAGGCGCGAACCCCGCTTCGCTTGATCCGCGACTTCGTCCCGGACGAAGAATACCTGCTCGAGCCGGGGGACCTGCTCTACCTGCCGCCGGGCTGGGGGCACGACGGCGTCGCGCTCGAGCCCTCGTTCACCTGCTCGGTCGGCTTTCGCGCGCCGCGCGGCGCCGAGCTCGCCGCGGCCTTCCTCGACTACCTGCACGAGCGCGGCTTCGCCGATGCCGAGTACCGCGATCCCGGCCTGCGCCCCGCGGCGCATGCGGCGCGCATCGGCCGGCGCATGGTCGATTTCGCCGCGCGCCAGCTCGGGCGCATCCGCTGGCGCCGCGGCGACGTGGAGGAGTTTCTCGGCAGATACCTGACCACGCCGAAGCAGAACGTGGTTTTCCGGGGTTCCGCCGGAGGAGGTTTTTCGCTCTCCCGCAGCGAAATCGTTCTCGATGCCAAAACCCAGTTGCTGTATCGAGGCAGGCGCTTCTTCATCAACGGCGAGGCCTTCGTCCCGCCGCGCGCG
>JBFLYF010000253.1:0-4711 GCA_040756795.1 Pseudomonadota bacterium | reverse complement strand
CCCGAGATTGGGCCCGCGCGCCACCGCCGAGACGTCGTGCCCCGCCGAGGCGAGCCTCGCGGCGAGGTGCCCGCCGATCGCACCCGCGCCGAACACGCAGATCCGCATTTGGCGCGATTCTACCTTTCGTGTATCATCCGCCCCGCTGTGGCTTCCTCAGTGAGTTCCCGCAGGTCCAAATCCCCGCGTTGATATCCTTGGTCGTCCCGGCAAACGGGCGCGAGCCCAATCTTTAATTTCTTCGAAAGGCAATTCGATATGGCAACCGGTACCGTCAAGTGGTTCAACGATGCGAAGGGCTACGGCTTCATCACCCCGGATGGCGGCGGCAAGGACGTGTTCGCGCACTTCTCCGCGATCCAGGGCTCGGGCTTCAAGAGCCTGAAGGAGAACCAGAAGGTCTCCTTCGACATCACCACGGGTCCCAAGGGGGACCAGGCGACCAACATCAAGCCGCTGTAGCTCCCGCGGCGCGATGAAAAAAGGCCCGCTCGCGCGGGCCTTTTTCTTTTTGCGCTCCTACTTCAGGGGCTTCGGATCTTCCCCGGGAACCGGCGTCCGTTCGACGTTCAGCACCATCGACACCAGCGTGTAGTAGCCGCAGGCGCCGATCAAATCAATGATTCCTTTTTCTCCGAAGACGTCTTTTACCGCGGCAAACGTCGCGTCACTGACTTCCTTCTTCTCGTGCAGTTCGGTGGCGAAGTCGTAGACGGCCGTTTCTTCCTTTGAGAGATTTTTCGGTCTTTCCTTCCGGGAAATTTCTGAAATAACTTCAGCTGCAAGGCCAGCTTGTTCCGCCAATTGGGCGTGCGCGTACCACTCGAATTGCGCGCTCCAGTAGCGCGCGGTGACCAGGATCGCGAGCTCGTTGAGCTTCGCCGGCAGCGAGCTCCTGAAGCGCACGTAGGCGCCGAGCTTCTGCGCGTGCTCGGCGAGCTCGGGGCTCCTGAGCAGCGCGTTGAAGGGCCCTCGCGCGTCGCCGCGCGGGCCCTCGACGATCGCGCGGTAGGCCGCGCGCTGCGCGTCGCTCATCTCCCCTTCGCCGAGCCGCTTGAAGCGCCTGGTTCCGGCCATCTCCCCTTGCCTCGCGTGGAGATTCTAACCGCGCGCGGCTCGGGCCAAAACGCGCAATATTCCCTCCCATTCGCCGCGGTTTCCGTCTATGGTTGCCGCAAAATCAAACCGGAGGGCAGCCATGATCCCGAAGATCCGCATCGCCTGCTCCGCGCTCGCGCTGGGCGTCGCGCTCGCGCTTGCCGCTGCGCCCGCGCTCGCCGAGAAGCCCGAGTGGGCCGGCCAGGGCAAAGGCCAGGGCAAGGGCAAAGGCAAGGCAAAGCACTTCGACAGCGACCGGCGCGGCGCGGTGCGCGCCTACTATGAGGAAGAGTTCCGCGGCGGCTTCTGCCCGCCGGGGCTCGCGAAGAAGAGGAACGGCTGCATGCCGCCGGGCCAGGCGAAGAAGTGGCGCATGGGGCAGCCGCTGCCGCGCGACGTCGCGGTCTACGACCTGCCGAGCGCGCTGGTGGTGAAGATCGGCGTGCCGCCGCCCGGCTACAAGTACGTGCGCGTCGCCTCCGACATCCTCATGATCGCCGTGGGCACCAGCATGGTGGTCGAGGCGATCCAGGACCTCGGCCGGATCTAGATTTCCGGGTGTTACGATGGGGGCGATGAAGATCGCCTCCGTCGAGAGCTTCGTGCTCGCGGTGCCGACGCCGAAGCCGATGGCGCTGCAGTATCCGCTGCAGAAGCTGGTCTGCGCCGAGATCGCGACCGACCAGGGCCTGAAGGGCCTCGGCTACTCGCTCGTCTTCGGCGGCGGCGGCGCCGAGGCCGTGCACGCCTACGTCGAGCGCCTGAAGCCGCTGCTCGTCGGCGAAGATCCTCTGTTCGTAGAGCGGCTGTGGGAGAAGATGTTCCGCGCCGACATGGGGATGAAGAAGCAGGGCGTCGCCGCCTACGCGCTCTCTGCGCTCGACATCGGCCTGTGGGATCTCGCCGGCAAGGCGGCGAACCTGCCGCTCTGCAAGCTCTGGGGCGCCGTGACCGACACGATTGCGGCGTATGGCAGCGGGGGCTGGTCCCGCTATTCCGAAAAAGAGCTGATCGAGGAAGCGGAGCGCTACGCCGCGCTCGGCTGCGCCTACTACAAGATGAAGATCCACCACGCCGACCCGCGCGAGAACCGCAGGCGCGTGCAGGCGGTGCAGAAGGCGCTCGGCGGCAAGGCGAGGATGATGGTCGACGTCAACCAGCGCCTCAACGTTCGCGACAGCATCGAGCAGGCGAAGCTTCTCGAGGATTTGGATCTGGTTTGGTATGAGGAGCCTGTTCTGGCAGATGATTTTTCAGGCTGTGAGGAAGTCGCCAAGGAGATAGGAATCCCTGTAGCCACGGGCGAAAACAACTACACCCGCTGGGAGTTCCGCGACCTGATCGCGCGCGGCGCGGCGCGCTATCTCATGCCGGACGTCTGCCGCGCCAACGGCTTCAGCGAGACGCTGCGCATCGGCCGCATGGCCGCCGCCCATTCCGTGCTCATCTCACCGCACGTGGTTCATGAATTGTCGCTGCATGTCAACGGCTCCCTGAGCAACGCGTTCCTGGTCGAGTTCATCGACTGGACTCCCCCGGACCTGTTCGAGGAGATGCCGAAGTGCGTGGACGGCCGCTTCCGCATCCCGGACCGGCCGGGACACGGCATGGCCCTCGCCCGGGGGGCGAGGGAAAGATACCTCTCCAGGTAGCCGCGCGGCGCGGCTACTTCTTCTTGCCGGGCTCGGGCTTCTTCGTCTCGGGCGTGTGCGACGGCACCCAGACGAAGAGGTAGAACAGGAAGATCGCCACCAGCACCAGGCCGAAGCCCGCGCCGTCGGCGCCCGCGGGCAGCCGCTCGATGCGCTCGGCGAGCGCCGCGGCCTCGGCGTCGGTGAGCGCCGCGACGCGCTCGAGCGCCGCCTGCGGCGTGACGCCCAGCGCTTCCAGCTTGCCGGCGGCCCCGGCGCGTCCGACGAGACTGCGCAGCGCGTCGCGCGCCGCCTGCGCCTGCGCCGCGGCCACGGCCTCGCCGGTTCCCAGCATCCCGGCCTGCGCCTGCAGCGGCAGCGCGAGCACGCACGGGATCAGCACGCCGCTCACGAATCGGACGAAGGACTTGCCCATGTGAACCCCCCCTGCGGTGGTGAAACGCCCCGGCCGCTTGCGCGGCCGGGGCGCCTGGTGCAAAGGCATTTCCGGCTTACCTGCCGGCGATGCTCCCCGGATTGCGAGCTGATCCAAATGCGGAGCGCCACCCGCCGGTTCTGCCTCGGTCGTCTCTCACTGGATCACCTCCTTTCGTGGTTGCCAGCCGATAATGTAGCAAAATCGGTTCGTCACCGCAGAGGAGCCCGCGATGGAGATGTCCGCCGAGGAAGTAAAGCAGTTCTGGCGCGGCTACTGCGAGCGCAGGAAGCTCGACAAGGAGATCATCGCCAGGGGCGAGAAGAAGATCGACGAGGACCCGGACTACTGGGCCGACCAGACCATGGACGAGCTGCTCAAGCTCGTGCGCGGCAGCTAGGCTTTACTGGAACGGCGCGGCGCGCTCCACCAGCTCCTCCAGCCCCGGCTCCTTCGGGTTGCGCGGCTTGCCGGGGTGGATGATCGCCACCTGGCAGGCTTCCGCCGCCTCGACCAGCTCGCGGAACGTGCCGCCGTCCGGGTTGGCGATAAAGGCCTGCTTGTTCTCGTTGTAGGCGAACATCACGTTGTTGAGGTTCGTGCACTCGTTGCAGCTCGAGCAGCGCTCGGTCTCGATGAAGGGGTCGCCCGGCTCGCGCTTTTCCTGAACGGCCTCCGCGGGAGCCGCGGGCGCCGGTTTTTTTTCTTCGACCGGTTTGATTTCAGGCTGAACCTCGGCAACGACCTCGGCGCCCTTCTGCTTCAGGCGGCCGAGCTCCTGCAGCCGCCCCCAGGCCTCGGCGCAGCGGCGCGCCGCGTGCGCGAGCTTCTCGTCCACGACCAGCCGGTGCAGCCGCGCGCCCGCGTCCACCGCGTGGACGAACGGCACGCTCTCCGGCGCGCCCGCGGGCCCGCGCTCGAGCCACTCGCCGAGCGGCACCAGGCTCGCGTCGCAGCGCTCGCGCGGCACGCGCGCGAAATGCCTGGCGTAGCGCGCATCGCAGGCCGCGAAGTCGGCGAGCGTGAACGGCAGCGACTGCGCCACGCGCTGCGCCGCCTCGTCGGCCCAGGCGAGCTCGTGCCGCGGCCAGGTCTCGCCCGGCTGCGGGTTGTCCTCGAGCGAGAAGCGCGCCGCCCAGTCCGCGCCCGCGCCCGGGTCGTAGCACAGCGCCGGGAACACGCGCGCCTGCATCGCCGCGGCGGAGGTCAGGTAATGCGACTGCGCCATTCCGGCATAGACGCTGATCAGCGCGGCGCCGCCGTATTGCATCGCCGCGAGCAGCCTGCGGCGCGCGCGGTACAGGTTGGAGGCGGCCGACTGCAGCACGTACACCTCGTTCAGCCCCATCGCCGCGTGCGCCAGCTGCGCGGCGAGGCTGAGGCGGTCCTCCCCGGCGGGCGACTCCTCGAGCAGGTCGCCCGCCTCGAGCAGGATCTTGAGCGGCGCGCCGCTGGAGAGCGCCTCGATCAGCACCGCGCGCGCCGCGTCGCCGCGCCGCCCTGCCGCGCCGCGCGCCGGCTTGCGGCAGACCAGGTAGTCCGGGAA
>JBFLYF010000252.1:0-4721 GCA_040756795.1 Pseudomonadota bacterium | reverse complement strand
CGTCCCCGAATTTCCCATCAGTCGGGAAAAACGCCGGTGGTGAGGTAGCGGTCGCCGCGGTCGCAGACGATGGTGACGATCACCGCGTTCTTCAGGCCGCGCGCGACGCGCAGCGCCACCGCGACCGCGCCGCCCGAGGAGATGCCGGCGAAGATGCCCTCCTCGCGCGCCAGGCGCCGCGCCATCTCCTCGGCTTCGGCCTGGCCGACGTACTCCAGACGGTCGACGCGCGACCGGTCGTAGATCTTCGGAGTATAGGCCTCGGGCCACTTGCGGATGCCCGGGATCTGCGAGCCCTCCTCGGGCTGGCAGCCGATCACCTGGATCGCCGGGTTCTTCTCCTTGAGGAACTTCGAGCAGCCCATGATGGTGCCGGTGGTGCCCATCGAGGAGACGAAGTGGGTGATCCTGCCCTGGGTGTCGCGCCAGATCTCCGGGCCAGTGTGCTCGTAGTGCGCGCGCGGGTTGTCGGGGTTGGCGAACTGGTCGAGCATGATGCCCTTGCCCTCGCGCACCATCTTTTCGGCGAGGTCGCGCGCCGCCTCCATCCCGCCTTTCTGCGGCGTCAGGACGATTTCGGCGCCGAAGGCGCGCATGGTCTGGCGGCGCTCGACCGAGAGGTGCTCGGGCATGATCAGCACCATGCGGTAGCCGCGGATCGCCGCCGCCATGGCGAGCGCGATCCCGGTGTTGCCCGAGGTCGGCTCGATCAGCGTGTCGCCGGGCTTGATTTCGCCGCGCGCTTCCGCCCCGCGCACCATCGAGATCGCCGGCCGGTCCTTGACCGATCCGGCCGGGTTGTCGCCTTCCAGCTTCGCCAGGACGAGGTTCTCGTTCTTCTTGCGCGCTTCGGAATCCAGCCGCTGCAGCCGCACGAGCGGCGTGCCGCCGATGAAGTCCTCGATCGTTTTTTTCATGGCTTCATCAGCTCTCGCACATACTCGGCGACGCCCCGCTCCACGGGCCGGAACGCGCCGCCGTAGCCCGCGCCGCGCAGCCGGCCGAGATCGGCCTGCGTGAAGCTCTGATACTTGCCCTTGAGTTTGTCGGGGAAGGGCTTGTACCTGATCATTTGCCGGTCCTGCAGTTCTTCGATCGACGACCCCTCTCCCCTCACGGTATTGATGACCGCGGCGGCGACTTCATTGAAGCTCTGCGCGCGGCCGGTGCCGCAGTTGAAGATTCCCGACACGTCGCGATTCTCCAGCAACCACAGGTTGACCGCCACGGCGTCGTCGACGTGGATGAAGTCGCGCCGCTGCTCGCCGTCGGCGTAGCCGTCGCAGCCGGCGAACAGCTCGACATGGCCGCGCGCCGCGAACTGCTCGTAGGCCTGCAGCGCGATCGAATGCATCCCGGTCTTCCGCTTGTGCCCCTCGTTCGGGCCGTAGACGTTGAAATAGCGCAGCCCCGCGACCTGCGCAGTGCCGCCCTCGAGGCGCTGGCGCACGTACCGGTCGAAGAGCAGCTTGGAGTAGGCGTAGACGTTGAGCGGCCGCTCGCAGGCGCGCTCTTCCCGCGACTCGCGCCCGGCGCCGTAGACCGAGGCCGAGGACGCGTAGACGAGCGGCACGCCCTCGTCCTGGCACCAGTCGAGCAGCGCCTTGGAGTAGGCGTAGTTGTTTTCCATCATGTACTGCCCGTCCGGCTCCAGGGTGTTGGTGCACGCGCCCTGGTGCAGCACCGCCTCGACGGCGCCATCGAAGCTGCCGCTCGAGACGCGCGTCAGGAACTCGCGCTTGTCCATGTAGTCCTGGATCTCGAGCGCGAACAGGTTGCGGGCGTTGTCGCCCTCCCTGCCGGAAAGGTCGTCGACCGCGAGGATCTCGTGCACGCCGCGCGCGTTGAGCGCCGCGACGAGGCGCGAGCCGATGAAGCCCGCGGCGCCGGTGACGACCGTGAGCATCAGCCGAACAGCTCCCTGCGCGTGACCACGGCGGTGCCGAACTTGCCGACCTTGATGCCGGCGGCGCGGTTGGCGATGCGCACCGCCTGCTCCAGGCGCAGGCCCGCCGCGAGCATGGTGCCGAGCACGGCGACCACGATGTCGCCCGCGCCGCTCACGTCGAACACCTCGCGCGCCTCGGCCTTGACGTCCAGGCGCTGCCCCTGCCGGAAAAGCGTCATGCCCTCGCCGCCGCGCGTCAGCAGCAGGGCTTCCAGCCCGAGGCCGCGCCGCAGCTTCTGCGCGCGCCGCTCGAGATCGGCCTCGCTCTTCCAGCTGCCGGCCACCTCGCGCAGCTCCTTGCGGTTCGGCGTCATCGCGTAGGCGCCGCGGTAGCGCGACCAGTCGTCGCCCTTCGGGTCGATCAGCACCTTCTTGCCGGTCGCGTTCGCCATCGCGATCATGCGCGACATGTGCGCGAGGCCTCCCTTGCCGTAGTCCGACAGGATCACCACGTTGCACGAGGGCAGCGCGGCCTTGAAGTCGGCGAACTTCTGCGCCAGCACCTCCTTCGAAGGCCTGGTCTCGAAATCGATGCGCAGCAGCTGCTGCCGGTGGCTGATGACGCGCAGCTTCTGCGTCGTGCTCAGCGACCTGTCGCGGTGGAACTTGACGTCGACCCGGCTGTTTTCCAGGAGCTCCCTCAATGTGACACCCTCGGGGTCGTCCCCCACCACCGACAGCAGCGTCGTGCGCGCGCCGAGCGCGGCGCAGCCGCGCGCCACGTTGGCCGCCCCGCCCGGGCGCGCATCCTCGCCCTGGATCAGCACCACGGGCACCGGCGCCTCGGGCGAGATGCGCGAGGCGTCGCCGAACCAGTAGCGGTCGAGCATCACGTCGCCCACCACGAGGACCCTCGCCTTGCGGGTGTCTGGAACGCGCGCGCGCGTTGCGGGCGCCTTCATGCCTTTCTTCCGATCGGAAAATACTCGAAGCCGAGCGCCCGGAGCATCGCCGGATCGTACAGGTTCCGGCCGTCGAAGATCGCCGGCGTTTTCAGCGCCCTCTTCAGCTCGGAAAAGTCGGGCGATCTGAACTCGGCCCACTCGGTGACGATCGCGAGCGCGTCGCAGCCCTGCAGCGCCTCGCGGGAAGTGCTTCTTATTTCCAGGTTTTTCCTTCCGGAAAGAATTTTTCCTGCCTGGCCGCCGGCGACGGGATCATACGCGTTCACTCCCGCCCCCGCCGCGAGAAGATCCTCGATCAGGGTGAGGCTCGGCGCCTCGCGCATGTCGTCGGTGTTGGGCTTGAACGCGAGCCCCCAGACGGCGAAGCGCCGGCCCGCGAGGTCCGCGCCGAAGCGCGCCTTGATCTTGTCGCCGAGCACGTGGCGCTGGGCGTCGTTCGCCTCCTCCACCGCGGCGAGCACGCGCAGCGGCCGGCGCGCGCCCTCGGCGCTCCTGCGCAGCGCCTTGAGGTCCTTCGGGAAGCAGGACCCGCCGAAGCCGGCCCCGGCGTAGAGAAAGTGCGTGCCGATGCGCGGGTCGGCGCCGATGGCGCGGCGCACCTCCTCGATGTCGGCGCCCAGCGCCTCGGCGAGGTTGGCGAGCTCGTTCATGAACGAGATGCGCGTCGCGAGCATGGCGTTGGCGGCGTACTTGGCGAGCTCGGCCGAGCGTACCCCCATCACGATCATGCGCTCCTTGTTGCGCTGGAACGGCGCGTAGAGCTCGCGCAGCAGCGCGGTCGCCCGCGCATCCTCGGAGCCGACGATGATGCGGTCGGGCCGCATGAAGTCCTCCACCGCGTCGCCCTCCTTGAGGAATTCCGGGTTCGAGACCACGCTGAAGGGAACGCGCAGGTTGCGCGCCATCAGCTCCGCGTACACCGCCTCCTTCACCCTGTCGGCGGTGCCCACCCGCACCGTGGACTTGTTGACGATCACCCGGTACTCGCTCATGTGGCGGCCTACCGCGCGTGCGGCTTCCAGCACGTGCTGCAAGTCCGCGGACCCGTCCTCGCCCGGCGGCGTGCCGACCGCGACCAGCTGCAGCGCGCCGTGCGCGACGCTCGCCGCGACGTCGGTGGAGAAGACGAGGCGCCCGGCGGATTCGTTACGCCGCACGACCGCCTCGAGCCCCGGCTCGTAGATCGGAATGCGGCCTTCGTTCAGCGCCTTCACCTTGGCCGCGTCGACGTCCAGGCAAAAGACATGGTTGCCCATGTCCGCGAGGCAGGCGCCCGTGACCAGGCCGACGTAGCCGGTGCCGATGACGGTGACGTTCATGGCGCGAGATCGAATTCCTCGGAGCGGCGCGGCGGATAGGTCTCCCAGCCGCCGCAGGCCGGGCAGAGCCAGTGGAACTGGCGCGCCTTGAAGCCGCAATTCTCGCAGCGGTAGCGCGCCAGGCGCCGCGTGTGGCTGTGCACGAGATTGCGCACCAGCTCCAGGTCGCGGCGCCGCTCCGGGGTGGCCGCGCCCACGATCTGCGCCTCGAGCAGGCGATCCAGGCCGAGCAGCGTGGGATTGCGGCGCAGCTCGTCGCGCACCAGCTTGTAGGCGGCCTCCGCCCCCTTGGATTCGAGCGTCGACTGGAACACCGCGTCGAGCAGGTCGAGCGAGGGGTAGCGCTCCAGATACCCGCTGAGCAGCGTCAGCCCTTCCTCGAGCTTGCCGGCCTCGCGGTGCGCTTCGAGCAGGCGCTGCGCCACCAGCGCGAGGTAGGCCGGGTTCTGCGACTCGATGCGCTTCCAGTGCGCGATGGCGCGCTCGAGGCTGCCGTAGCTCTTCTCCAGGTCGCCGAGCTGCAGGCTGGCGCGCACGCACTTGCGGTTC
>JBFLYF010000251.1:0-4729 GCA_040756795.1 Pseudomonadota bacterium | reverse complement strand
TGGAGGCCGCGGACGCCGGGGTCCCCGCGCTCGGCTACGTAACGGATTACGGGGTGCTGTCGAGCCACCTGAGAGCTCTGGCCACAGCGCTTCCGGCTAAAGACACTCATTCCAGAGCCAATCTCGTGGTTCATGCCGAAGGCAGCTCGGAGGACATGCAGGAGCGCAGCTACGGCCAGGAAGCCGTGGTCGCGCTGCTCGGCGCCGCGCCGGCGGCGGGCCGCACCGCGTTCGAGCGCTTCACGCCCGAGGGGCCGCTCGGCCTGCTGCCGCTCGAGAGCCGCTACGGCATGGTCTGGGCGATGGCGCCCGAGCGCGCCAGGGCGCTCTGCCAGGCGCCGGCGGCCGAGTTCCTCGAAGCGCTCGCGCGCGCGCTCGGCGCTCGCGCCGGGAACCTCACCGCGGTCGCCGAGCGCGGCCGCGTGCCGCTCGCGCTGCGCGTGCGCCGCTCGCGCGTGGGCCTGCGAGAGGTTTTCGTAGGCAACGCGGCGCAATCGCTGCACCCGGTGGCGGGCCAGGGCCTGAATCTCGGCCTGCGCGATGCCTGGGATCTGGCGCAAGTCTTGCGTGACGCGCCGGATCCCGGCGATGAGCGCGTGCTCGCCCGCTTTGCCGCGCTGCGACGCCTCGATGCGCTCGCGACGGTCCGGCTCACCGATCTGCTCGCCTCGAGCTTCGTAGGGGCGAGCGCGCCCGGGCGCTTCGCGCGCGGCCTGGGCCTCGCGGCGCTCGACGGCTGCGCGCCGGCGCGGCGCTTTTTTGCGCGCCGCATGATCTTCGGCGCTTCCGCGATTCCGTGATTGTTAGCAAAACGCAACACGGCGGATGTTTTTTCGCGGTGAATGAGGTTAGAATTCGCTCCCCTCGCACCGCATTCATGACTGGGCTCTGATGCAGCTCGGCGCGCACGTGTTGCGCAACGGCTTGTTCGTCGCTCCGATGGCGGGCGTCACCGACCGGCCCTTCCGCACGCTCTGCCGCCGCTTCGGCGCGGGGCTGGCGATCTCGGAGATGGTTTCCTCGCGCCCCGGGCTGCGCGCCACGCGCAAGTCGCGCCTGCGCCGGGAGCATGCAGGCGAGGCGGGCCCGGTCGCGGTGCAGATCGCCGGCGCCGACCCGGCGCAGATGGCCGAGGCCGCGCGCCTGAACGCCGCCGAAGGCGCCCAGATCATCGACATCAACATGGGCTGCCCGGCGAAGAAGGTGTGCAACGTCGCGGCCGGCTCGGCGCTGCTCTCCGACGAGCCGCTGGTCGGCCGGATCCTGGACGCCGTGGTGGCGGCGGTGCAGGTGCCCGTGACCCTGAAGATCCGCACCGGCCCGGCGCCCGAGCGCAGGAACGCGGTGCGCATCGCGAGAATCGCGGAGTCGGCCGGCGTGCGGCTCCTTGCCGTGCACGGCCGCACGCGCGCCTGCGGCTTTCGCGGCGAGGCCGAGTTCGCCACCGTCGCCGAGGTGAAGGCGGCGGTGCGCATCCCGGTGATCGCCAACGGCGACATCGCGACGCCCGAGCGGGCGCGCGCCGTGCTCTAGGCGACCGGCGCCGACGGCGTGATGATCGGCCGCGCGGCGCACGGGCGGCCGTGGCTGTTCAGGGAGCTCCTGCATTTTCTGCGACACGGAGAAAAACTTGCCCCGCCGCTCCCGGGCGAAATGCGCGCGGTCGTGCTCGAGCACCTCGAGGGCCTGTACGCGCTCTACGGCGAGGCGCTCGGCGTCCACATCGCGCGCAAACATATCGGTTGGTACGTAAGAGGCTTGCCCGGAGGCGAGGCCTTCCGCCGCGAGGCCGTCCTGATCGCTTCGGCCGCGGAGCAGCTGGCCGCCGTCGGGCGTTTTTTCGATTCATTGGAATGAGCAGGAATACCGAGCTCGCCGACGCGGTCAAGCGGTCCCTCGAGCGCTATTTCCGCGACATGGACGGCGAGACGCCGACCGCGATCTACGACATGGTGCTGAGGAACGTCGAGCGGCCGCTGATCGAGACGGTGCTCGGCAAGGCCGAGGGCAACCGCAGCGCCGCGGCCGCGATGCTCGGCATCGACCGCAACACCCTGCGCAAGAAGATACAGCAGCTGCGGATCAAGGCGTGAGGGCGGCGGCGTGAAAGTCGGGCGGGCGCTGCTCAGCGTCTCCGACAAGGCGGGCATCGTCGAGCTCGCGCGCGGCCTCGCCGCGCTCGGCGTCGAGCTGCTTTCCACCGGCGGCACCGCGAAGCTGCTGGAAAAGGAAGGCGTGCGCGTCACCGAGGTCTCGGCGCACACCGGCTTTCCCGAGATGCTGGACGGCCGCGTCAAGACCCTGCACCCGAAGATCCACGGCGGGATCCTGGCGCGGCGCGACTCCCGCGAGCACATGGCGGCGATCGCCGGCGCCGGCATCGCGCCGATCGACCTGGTGGTGGCCAACCTCTACCCGTTCGAGGCGACGGTCGCCGACCCCGAGTGCCGCATCGAGGACGCGATCGAGAACATCGACATCGGCGGGCCGGCGCTGCTGCGCGCCGCGGCGAAGAACCATGCCGGCGTGGCGGTGCTGGTCGACCCGGGCGACTACCCGCGCGTGCTGGAGGAGATCCGCGCGAGCGGCGGCGTCGCCGAGGCGACGCGCTTCGCGCTGGCGAAAAAGGTCTTCGCGCACACCGCGGCCTACGACGGGGCGATCGGCAATTACCTCTTCTCGCTCGACGCCGCGCTCAGGCGCCGCGCCTGGCCCGACGTGCTCAACCTGCAGTTCGTCAAGCTCCAGGACATGCGCTACGGCGAGAACCCGCACCAGTCGGCGGCGTTCTACCGCGAGGCGCGTCCCGCGGCGGGCAGCCTCGCGCGCTACCACCAGATCCAGGGCAAGGACCTTTCCTACAACAACGTCGCCGACGCCGACGCGGCCTGGGAGTGCGTCAAGAGCTTCGCCGAGCCCGCCTGCGTCATCGTCAAGCACGCCAACCCCTGCGGGGTCGCGCTCGGCGAGAGTGCGCTCGCGGCCTACCGCAAGGCGTTCCGCACCGATCCGGTGTCGGCGTTCGGCGGCATCCTCGCCTTCAACCGCGCCCTCGAGCGGCCCGCGGCCGAGGAGATCGGCAAGCAGTTCGCCGAGGTGATCGTCGCGCCGCGCATCGAGCCGGCGGCGCGCGAGTTCCTCGCCGCGAAGCAGAACCTGCGGCTGCTGGAAGTGCCGATCGCGCACGAGCCGGCCGGCTTCGACCTGAAGCGCGTGGGCGGCGGCCTGCTCGTGCAGAGCGCGGATGCGAAGACGCTCGATCGGAAGGATCTGGTCGTCAAGACGAAGCGCAAGCCCAGCGAAACGCAGTGGGCGGACCTGCTGTTCGCCTGGCGCGTGGCGAAATTCGTCAAGTCGAACGCCATCGTGTTCTGCGGCGACGGCGCCACGCTCGGCGTCGGCGCCGGGCAGATGAGCCGTGTCGACAGCGCGCGCATCGCCGCGATCAAGGCCGCGAACGCCGGCCTCTCGCTCAAGGGCTCGGCGGTGGCCTCCGACGCCTTCTTCCCCTTTCGCGACGGGCTGGACGCCGTGATCGACGCCGGCGCCGCGGCGGTGATCCAGCCCGGCGGCAGCGTGCGCGACGAGGAGGTGATCGCGGCCGCGGACGAGCGCGGCGTGACGATGGTGTTCACCGGCGTGCGCCACTTCCGGCACTGAGATGAAGCTGCTCGTGATCGGCTCGGGCGGTCGCGAGCACGCGCTGGCGTGGAAGCTCGCGCAAAGCCCGCGCGTGCAGAAGGTCTTCGTCGCCCCGGGCAACGGCGGCACCGCGACAGAGACGGGGTTGGAGAATCTCCCTCTGAATGATTTTTCTCAGCTCATTGCCTTCTGCAGGAAAGAGCAGATTCATCTCACGGTCGTAGGGCCGGAAGCGCCCCTGGCGGCGGGCATCGTGGATGCGTTCCGCGACGCGGGCCTCAGGATCTTCGGCCCGAGCCGCGCCGCGGCGCAGCTGGAAGCCTCGAAGGACTTCGCCAAGCGGTTCATGGTGCGCCACGGCCTGCCGACCGCGCGCCACGCCACCTTCACCGAGGCGGCGGAGGCGAAGGCCTACGTCGCGCGCGAGGGCGCGCCGATTGTCATCAAGGCCGACGGCCTCGCCGCGGGCAAGGGCGTGGTGGTCGCCGCCACGCTCGAGGAAGCGAACGCCGCGATCGAGCGCATGATGCTCGGGGGCAGCCTCGGCGCGGCCGGCGCGCGCGTCGTGATCGAGGAATGCCTCGAGGGCGAGGAGGCGAGCTTCATCGTGCTCGCCGACGGCGCGCACGCCCTGCCGCTCGCGACCAGCCAGGACCACAAGCGCCTGCGCGACGCCGACCAGGGCCCCAACACCGGCGGCATGGGCGCCTACTCGCCCGCGCCGGTGATCACGCCCGAGCTGCACGCGCGCGTGATGCGCGAAATCATTCAACCTGCCGTCTCGGGCATGGCGCAGGACGGCACGCCGTACGCGGGCTTCCTCTACGCCGGCCTCATGATCGACAAGGCGGGCAACCCGAAGACGCTCGAGTTCAACTGCCGCCTCGGCGACCCGGAGACGCAGCCGATCCTGCTCCGGCTCAAGTCCGACCTGCTCGGCCTGATCGAGCAGGCCCTCGAAAGCGCGCTCGATCGCGCCTCCGCCGAATGGGACCGGCGCGCCGCGCTCGGCGTGGTGCTCGCGGCGGCCGGCTACCCGGAGGGGCCGCGCAGGGGCGACGCCATCACGGGGCTGCCCGCGCCCGCC
>JBFLYF010000250.1:0-4733 GCA_040756795.1 Pseudomonadota bacterium | reverse complement strand
CATCTAATACGTGCTAGATACTATGACCCGAAGGCGGGACGATTCCTTGGGGAGGATCCGCTGCCTGATGTGAATCTATATCCCTACGTCAACAACAGCCCCGTCGACTTGACGGACCCGTTTGGGCTGTTCCAGGGTCCATTGCCCGAGTGGATGGTTCGGGCTCTCACTGTCGCCGGCGCTGGTGCCGCCGCAGCTGGTCTTGCTCCGGTGGCTGCAATCCTCGCCGGATTCGAGGTTCTGGATAATCCGGCAAGCACGGCCGGACCGGAAGATGACGAGCTATTCCCGTGGGGTGTTAACGGGCCGATGAATCCGAATGTTCGAAGTTCGCGACGTGGCCAGGGCGATCCGATCTCGGGATTGGGACCATATGACCCCGGGACAGATGATTGTGGCAGGTGCAAACCTTGTCCTCCACCGTGGTGGTGGGAGGCACCGGGTAATGCCCATGGATCCACGGGTGGCAAGCATTATCATTGGATACAGTGGGACCAAACACCGGATTGCATCTGCCACCCGACGAGAAGGTCTGGCCCTACGCCACCCTACGGGGGCCTTCAGCTCCGTAATTAGGAGGTGAGAAGATTGCGTGACATTACGCCAGCTCTTTTCAAGTACCGCGAGGCCAAGTCCCACCTTTGGAATACATATTTCATTGACAACGTACGTTCCCTGGTTGAATGTGGCATCCTGGACAGGTATGAAGAAATTGACCGCCTCCTTTTCTCCGCCCTCGTGCTTGATCCATTGGGAAAGTCGCATTTCGAGGCAGATTTCGGCTCTGCCCCGATCCCGTTTCTGAAGGTCGCTCCGCTGGACGGCGCCGATCAAATCACGATGATGATCAGTGAGCCGATAGTAGACCTGAATCGAGTCTGGAACAAGCCCGCCACACTAACATCATTGCGCGATTCCGAGTTCACATTCATAGAACTTTTTGAGTGGAACCGTTATGGCCACGTGATCTACCCCTACTTCAAGGCGCGCATAGACAAGTATCCGATGCGTCCGGACCTCGTTGCGAGGGATGCACTCGTTGAGACTTGGAAGGCCCGAGTGCTATTCAAGGAAGAAGAATAGTCGCACTCAGCCGCGGTGGCTTATCCTGCTCAGGCCTCGCAGGCGAGCTTGAGGACGGCGGTGCGGGTGTGGGGTGCGAGGCGGAACCGGAGTTCCTGAAGGCGGTCCAGAAGCGGCTTCACTTCGTGGATGAGGCCTCGCTGCTTGGCCTCGAGGAGCACTCCAAGCGTGCCCTTCAGCGGAGTGTGATGCGCCCGTGCGATGTCTCGCGCGAGGGCGTCGTCGAGGAGCACGACGGTGCCAGGCGTTTCCAGGCCGAGCATGAGGACCTCGGCCTCACCGGCACCAAGATCAGTCACCAGCGGGAGCGCCTGCTGCGACGCTGGGCGCCTGATCTTCACCCACTCGACCGCGGCGAGGTCGGGCAGACTCACACCGAGTGCCCTACCGGCCGCCAGCTCGTCAACGACAGCAGGTGGGACCACGATGGCACCACAGAGCTGCTTGAGCAGATCCAGGAGTCCGAGCTGGTGAAGATACTGGATGGGAGACGTATTGCAGACCGTCTCAGCCAAGCCGTGCCTCGGCCTTTAGATCATCCTCAGTCAGCCTGAATGTATCGACGCCGTAGTCGGCGAGCTTCGAGAGGAAGACAGTTCTCGGCATCCCCGCCAACATGGCTGCTGCGCCCGATGACATCCTCCCCAGCTCGAACAGCTTCACCGCCGCAGCCATTCTCAGCTCTGAAGCAGCATCGTTGGGCGGCGATCGTAACGCGAGCAACGTTTCTTCGGGAACCTCGATCGTGATCTGGCACATGGCGGCCCTCCTTCTTCACGCGCGCCCATTTGAATGAGCTTGTCGATCAAGAAGTCCATCAATCATCTTGAACACGACGCGAAGATCGGCCGAAGGGAGTTGTTCTATCCTCTGGAGTCGCTTCAGGAGCCTGGCGGTGCGCGGATCAGTGGTTTCCCTTGGGCTCTTTAGGCCGAGAAGTTGGTCGCTGGAGACACGCAGAGCACGGGCAAGGTCGACAAGCAGCGCGCCGGGTGGTTGTGAGTCGGCCTGTTCGTAGTAGGCGATCACCCGCTTG
Organism: Pseudomonadota bacterium; assembly: GCA_040756795.1. GTDB lineage: Bacteria > Pseudomonadota > Gammaproteobacteria > Burkholderiales > SG8-39 > RBG-16-66-20. The sequence continues at coordinate 2,614 of JBFLYF010000250.1, read as the reverse complement.
GATACACCCACTGCTTCACCGAGCTCGAATTGAGTCATGGCCCGGCTCCGCCGGATATCGGCGAGTCGCTTGCCGAAGCCCTTCAGGGTTCGCTCTTTCATAAGCACCTCAAGATAGGTCAGCTTCACCTGACACCTCCTGAGTATAAGAGCGAATTCGATAAGCGACTTTCCCACTTGACAAGCATGGTACGATTATCGTATCTTTACTGGTGAGAATTTGCAAGAGTGCTTTTTCCCATCAGAAGGTCTTGACAGGAATTCGCGAGGGGAGGTGATTCCGATGATTCCCGCCGAAATGATCGCTGACATACGCGCCCGTCACGAGCTCGTCGCCTTCATCCAGTCTGCCGGAGTGCAGCTTCGCCGGCGAGGGGCTGACTACGTTGGAAAATGCCCCTTCCACAGTGACTCGAACCCATCGCTCGTGGTATCGCCGCGGAAGCAGTACTGGTGCTGCCACGGGGCGTGTTCGGCGAATGGGAAGCGGGCGGGCGGCGATGTCATCGAGTTCGCTATGCGGCTGTGGAACCTGGGCTTCAAGGAGACGGTGGCGAGGCTGGAGCCTGGAGCGCTGTCCAGCAGCACCTCGCGCAGGGCCCCAGCGATGCAGCCAGGCAGGCTCCTTGAGCGCGTGGTGGATTACTACCAGAAGTGCTTTCTTTCTTCGCTGCCTGCGCAGGAGTATCTGCGATCGCGCGCGATCACGAATCCGGAGATCATACGTGCGCTTCAGGTGGGCTTCTGCGATGGCACGCTGATCGAACGTGCGCCTGAGGGCAGCAAGACGCGCGCGGCGCTCCGGAAGCTCGGCGTCATCGCTGCTGCGGGTGCTGAGCTCTTTCTTCGCTGCATCGTGCTGCCTCTCCGCGATCTCGCCGGCAACGTCGTCGGGATGTACGGCCGCGCGATCGATCGCGACCAGCACCTGTTCCTGCCTGGGCCGCGTCGAGGCCTCGTGAACGCTGCGTGCGCGGCCACGATCAACGAGCTCATCATCACCGAGTCCGTGATCGACGCGATTTCCTTCCTGGAGGCAGGCCTCCCGAATGCCATTCCCATTTACGGCGTCAACGGCTGGACGGCCGATCACGACGAGCTGCTCGAGAAGCACCGCATCCGCCGCGTCCTCCTGGCGCTCGATTCTGACGAGGCCGGCCAGAAGGCCGCGGCGGCGATCGCGGAGAAGCTCACTGCTCGCAGCATCGACGTCCGAAGCATCGCGCTGTCGGCGAAAGATGCGAACGAGCTGCTCGTGCGAGAGGGCGCTGCGACCTTCGCCGAGATATGGCACAACCTGGTTGCCGTGCCATCTTCTCTTTCGCTGCCGACCGCTGCTGCGCCGGAGCTGAACACCACCGAATGCAGTCATTCCTCCGTCTCCGGAGCAGCGAAAGAAAGAATCGCAGAGGGCCAGGCTGAGCAGCCATCTCCCACCGAATCAGCCTCCCCGTCTCCACTGGCAAGCAGCGCTCCTTCGGAGAGTCATACGACCTCAACGCCAATCACCAACGCCGAGATCGCCCAAGCCGCAGCGCCTGCAGCGAAAGAAGAGCAGAGCACGGAAGCGGTGCCATCTTCTCTTTCGCTGCCGGCTGTGGAAGCAGCATCGGGGGCAGACACTGAGAGCGCAGGACGCATGGCGCAGGACGCAGGACGCGCCGCGAGCCTGCCCAATCTCTCGCACGAAGACGGCGCCTACGTAGTCGCCTTCGCGCAGCGCATGTACCGGATCCGCGGTCTCGCGCAATATGTTGGGGATCGGCTGCGGGTGAACGTGCGTGTGGAGCAGGATGGGCGGTTCCATGTGGACACGTTCGATCTCTACTCGGCACGGGCTCGCAGGAGCTTCCAGGAGGCCGCGTGCGAGGCCTTTGGGCTTGCGGAGGAGGAGGGACGAACGGTCGCCAGGGAGCTCGACACACTGATCGATGCGCTTGAGCGTGAGCGCGCGCAGTTCAAAGGGCGCGGCCGCACTGACGCCGCGAAGCATGCGATGACGGCGGCGGAGCGCGAGGAGGCGATGGCGTTTCTGATGGCGCCGAACCTGGTGGAGCTGATCCTGCAGGACTTCGCCGCCATCGGCTGCGTGGGCGAAGAGCTGGCGATGCTGACGGGGTACATCGCGGCTCTCTCGCGGATGCTGCCGGAGGAGGCCCTGGCGGTGCTCTTCTGCGCGCGCTCGGGGGCCGGCAAGAGCATGATGCAGAAGCGCATCGTGGAGTTCGTTCCGCCCGAGGCGCTTATCGAGCGCACCTGTGTGACCAGGCAGGCGCTCTTCTACAAGGACGAAAACGCTCTCGTTCACAAGGTCCTCGCGATAGACGAAGAGGGCGGCGCCATCGAAGCCGCCTACGCGCTGCGCAGCCTGCAAAGCGCCGGCTACCTCTCGATCACATCCACCCGCACCGATCCGCAGACCGGCAAGCAGCGGGCCGAAGACTACCGTGTGAACGGCCCGTGCGCGATCTTCCTCACCACAGCGCACCCCGAGGCGCTCGACTACGAGACCCGCAATCGCTTCATGATCCTCACAGTCGACGAGTCGAAGGAACAGACGCGCCGGATTCTCGAAAAGCAGCGCCAGGACGATACGCTCGACGGCCTGGTATCGG
>JBFLYF010000025.1:0-17338 GCA_040756795.1 Pseudomonadota bacterium | reverse complement strand
TGGGGAGATCGGGCTCCGTCCCCGATCTTCAGCTGCGCTCCTGATCGCCTGGTTCATTCTCCGGAGAGCCCGTTCCAGCAACGCGCGCTGCGTGCCGAAGTTGAGGCGCACGAAGCGCGCGTCGCCGAACTGCGCCCCGGGGGAGAGCGCGACGCCGTGCTCGAGAAACAGCGCGTGCGGATCCTTCGCCCCCAGCTTCGAGCAGTCGATCCAGGCGAGGTAAGTGGCCTCGACGTGCGCGAGCGCGAGGCCGGGCATCCTCGCCACCTCGCGCTCCACGAGGTCACGGTTGCCGCGCAGGTACTCGAGCTCGGCCTCGAGCCAGTCGCCGCACTCGCGCCAGGCGGCGAGCGCCGCCTCGTAGCCGAACACCGAGGCGTCGTGCACGGTGGCGTGCTGGTCGGCCGAGAACGCGCGCCGCAGCCCCGCGTCCTCGATGATGGCGAAGGCGCAGCCCGCGCCCGGGAAGCCGAACGCCTTGTTGGGCGAGACCAGCGTCACCGTGCGGCGCGAGATCTCCGGCGCGAGGCTCGCGATCGGCACGTGCGGCTTGCCGCGCTCGAGCAGGAGGTCGGCGTGGATCTCGTCGGAGCAGACGAGCAGACCGTGGCGCTCGGCGAACGCGGCGAGCCTCGAGAGCTCCTCGCGCGTGAAGATGGTGCCGCCCGGGTTCTGGGGGTTGCACAGGCTCAGCAGCCGTGAATTGGGTCTGGCTGATCCTTCCAATCTCTCTTCATCGAACACCCAGCGGCCGGAGGAAAGCACCAGCGGAACGCTGGTGTGCTCGCGCGGCGCGCGCGTCGCCGCGCTCGTCAGATGGTGATAGACCGGGGTCGGTATCAGGATGTGCTCATCGGGCCGGACCAGGTGCCGCGCCGCGAGGTGCAGCCCGGGCACCACGCCGGGAATGAACACCACCCAGTCGGGTTCGATATTCCAGCCGTAGAGGCGCGCCATGCGCTCGATCAGCGCCTCGCGCAGCTCGGGCGGGGGCACGCTGTAGCCGAAGACGCCGTGCTCGATCCTGCGGCGCATCGCCGCGAGCACCGCGGGCGGCGCGCGAAAATCGGTGTCGGCCACCCAGAGGGGAATGACGTCGCCCGGGTAGCGCTCCCAGCGCGTGCTCCAGCTGCCGCGGCGCTCGACCGGCGCGTCGAAGTCGAATCGCATCCGCTTTTCTTGTAGCACAAATAAAAACGCCGGGCACCGGCCCGGCGTTGAAGACAGCTACACGGCCTACTTCGCCTTCAGGTCGTCTTTTTCGAGTGCGTCCCCTTCCTCCTCCACCGTCTCTGCCTCGCCCGCGGCCGCCGGCTGCTGCACGCTCGTGCCGTAGGCGTCCTCCAGCCGGTTGGCGCTGTCATCGACCTCCTCGGTCTGCACCGCGCGCGACTCGGCCTGCAGCTGCTCGGGGAACGAGGTCGCGATCTTGGGGAAGGCGATGATCAGCGCGATCGCGATCACCTGCAGGATCATGAACTCGAACATGCCCTTGTAGATCGTCGCGAGCGACCACTCCTTCACCACCTGGCGCAGGTAATAGGCCGACATGGCGACCGGCGGCGAGAGGAACGCGGTCTGCAGCACCACCGCGACCGTGGCGCCGAACCAGACCATGACGAAGTCCGGCGCGATGCCGAGCGAAACGGCGAGCTGCGGCTTGAGCGCGTCCATCACCGGGTAGAAGATCGGCAGGAAGACGAGGATGATCGCCGGCCACTCGAACGGCCAGCCGAGCAGGAAGATGAGGATCAGCACCACGATCAGCATCATCACCGGCGAGAACGGCAGCGCGAGCATCGACTCGGTGATCCAGTTCGCGGTGCCCAGCCGCGCGAACACCGCGCCGAAGATGTTCGAGCACATCGCCAGCAGCAGCACCATGCTCGAGGTCGCGGTGGTGGCGAGCACCGCGCGCTTGACACCCGCGTAGGTGAGCCTTCCGTACGCGGCCGCGAGCAGCATGGCGCCGAGCGCGCCGATGCCCGAGGCCTCGGTCGGGGTGGCGAGGCCGGCGAGGATCGAGCCGAGCGCGGCGGCGATGAGCGCGACCAGAGGCACCACGCCGATCAGGACCTCCTTGATCATGACCGGCATGCTGTGGACGCGCTCTTCCACCGGCACCGGCGGCCCGAGCTTCGGGTTGAAGAACGCGCGCCCGAGCAGGTAGGCGAGGTACAGGCCCGCGAGCAGGATGCCGGGGCCGAAGGCCGAGGCATAGAGGTCGGCGACCGAAACGCCGAGCACCGGGCCCATGACGATCAGCATCACCGAGGGCGGGATCAGGATCCCGAGCGTGCCGCCCGCGGTGATCGCGCCCGCCGAGAGGCGCCCGTCGTAGCCGGTCTTCACCATGATCGGGCTCGCCATGATGCCGAGCACCGTCACCGCGGCGCCCACGATCCCGGTCGCCATGGCGAAAATCGCCGCGGTCAGGATCACCACCGCGAAGAGCGAGCCGCGGATCGGCGCGAAGATGTTGCGCAGCGCGACGAACAGGCGCTCCATCAGCCCCGCCTGCTCGGTCAGGAACCCCATGAAGATGAACAGCGGCACCGCCGCGAGCAGCTCCTCCTTCATCAGCCCGATGGTCTGGAAGTAGGCGAGGTCGAACACCACGTGCCCGAGGCCGAAGTAGCCGAAGGTGAGCGCGAGGAAGAGCAGCGTGAACGAAATCGGGAAGCCCACGAAGATGGTGGCGATCATCACCACCAGCATCACCAGGCCGAGCAGCGCGAGTCCGGTCACGGTCTAGACCTCGACCTTTTCCTTGTGCTCGAGCTCGATGCCGGTGCGCGCCGCATACACGCTCTTGATGACCTCCGACACCCCCTGCACCAGCAGCAGCAGGCAGGCGAGCGGCACCACCATCTTGAACGGCCACAGGATCGGCCGCCACGGCGTCTGCTCGGAGGTCTCGCCGATCGTGAAGGCGTAGTAGCCCTCGGTCCAGCCCACCAGGCCGAAGACGAAGATCGAGGGGAAGAAGAACACGAGGTAGGCGACCGAGTCGATCACGCCCTTGGTGCGGATCGACCATTTCTCGAAGAAGAAGTCGGTGCGGATGTGCGCGCCCTTGTGCAGCGCGTAGGCGGCGCCGAGCATGAAGATCGTGCCGTAGAGCATGTAGGTGACGTCGAACGACCAGATGGTGGGCGCGTCCATGAGGTAGCGCGAGAACACCTCGATCGCCACCGCGACCACCAGCGGCACGTTCAGCCACGCCACCCAGGTGCCGGTGGAGTCGGTGAACTTGTCGATGATGCGCACCAGGCGGATGTGCGCCGGGACCTGCTCAGCCATTCCTCGAGCCTCGACTCAAAAGCAAAAAAAGGGGGGCGATTCCGCGCCCCCCTTTCAGGACCATGCCGCTACTTCTTCTTGGCGGCGGGCCTGGCCTTGGCGCCGCCCTCCGGGAAGTAGTAGTTGGCGACGAACGAGTACGGCGGGAACATGAAGCGCTTCGCCGGCACCACCAGCGCCGCGTAGGCGCGCTGCGAGTCGTGCGTCTTCTTGAAGAACGGGCTCTTCGTCGACTCCTCCGCCGCGATCTTGTCCCAGGTCTTGAGGAACTCGATCAGGATGTCCGGCGGGGTGCGCAGGATCCTCACGCCGTGCTTCTCCTGCAGCTCCTTGATCGCATCGGCGTTCTGCCGCTGCCACTTCGCCCACCAGCGGTAGAAGGTCTCGGTGGCGGCCGACTTGACGATCTCCTGGTGCGTCGGCGAGAGCGCCTTCCACACGTCGGCGTTGATCAGCAGCTCGCCGATGGTGACGTTCTCGTGCACGCCCGGCGTGTAGTGGTATTTCCAGACGTTCTGGAAGCCGAGCTTGAGGTCCTCGACGCCGCCGACCCACTCGGCGCAGTCGATCACGCCGCGCTGCGCGCTGGGGATGATCTCGCCGCCCGGCATGTTGACCGTCTGCATTCCCATCTTCTGGAACACCTCGGCGGCCATGCCGGTCTGCCGGCACTTCATGCCCTTGAAGTCGGCGAGGTTCTTGATCGGGCGCTTGAACCAGCCGAAGGCCTGCGGGCCCGCCGGCAGGATCGGCAGCACCACGACGTTGAGCTTGAGCTCCTTCTGGTAGAACTCGTTGTACAGGTCCAGCCCGCCGCCGTCGTGCAGCCAGCCCATCGCATCGATGTAGTCCATGCCGAAGGTGCCGCCGGGGCCGCCGGTGAAGAGGATGGAGACCTTGTTTTTCCCGGTCCAGTAGCCCGCCCAGGCGTGCGAGCCGTCGAGCACCTTCTTGTGCGTGGCATCCAGCACCTCGAACGCCGGCACCACCTGCCCGGCGGGCATGGTCTCGATCTTCAGTGTGCCGTTGGAGAGCTTGCTGACGCGGTCGGCGAAGAACGTGAAGTTGTCGTACAGCGTGAGCGACGCCGGCCAGGTCGCCTGCATCTTCAGGTTGACGGTCTGCGCCTGGGCGCCGGCGCTGAAAGCGGCGGCGCAAGCCAGGACCGCGGCCGAACGGACGAACTGCCTCATGAGACTCCTCCTAGAGTGAATTTCGCAGGGCGAAAGGCAGCCTACACGCTTGCCTTTTCCGGGTCAACAAAACCTCCGCCGTTCGCGGCCGCGCTACTTGCCTTTCTTCATCGCCGGCGCCTTGGCCCGCGCCTCGGGGAAGAAGTAGTTGGCCGCGAACGAGTACGGCGGGAACATGAAGCGTTTCGCCGGGATCACCTTCGCCGCGTACGCGCGCTGCGACTCGAGCACCTTCTTGAAGAACGGGTTCTTGGCGGATTCCTCGGCCGCGATCGCGTCCCAGGTCTTGAAGAAGGCGATCAGCACGTCGGGCGGCGTGCGCAGGATCTGCGTGCCGTACTTGGCGCGCATCTCCTCGATCGCATCCGCGTTCTGCCGCTGCCACTTCACCCACCAGCGCACGTAGGTCTCCACCGTGGCCGAGCGGATCGCCTCCTGCTGCTGCGCGGCGAGACCCTTCCAGACGTCGGTGTTGATCATCAGCTCGCCGACCGAGCTCGACTCGTGCATGCCCGGCGTGTAGTGGTACTTCCACACCTGCGGCAGCCCGAGGCGCAGGTCCTCGACGCCGCCGACCCACTCGGCGCAGTCGATCACGCCGCGCTGCGCCGCCGGCACGATCTCGCCGCCGGGGAGGTTCACGGTCTGCTGGCCCATGCGCTGGTAGATCTCGGCGACGATTCCGGTCTGCCGGCACTTCATGCCCTTGAAGTCGGCGAGGTTCTTGATCGGGCGCTTGAACCAGCCGAGCGCCTGCGGGCTCGCCGGCAGGATGGGGAAAGCGAGCACGTTGAGCTTGAGCTCCTTCTGGTAGAACTCCCACCACAGGTCCAGGCCGCCGCCCTCGTACATCCAGCCGAGGTAATCCATGTGGTCCATGCCGGCGATGCCGGCGGGCGTGCTCGAGAACAGCGTCGCCGCCTTGTTCTTGCCGACCCAGTAGTAGGAAATCGCGTGCGCGCCGTCGATCACCTTCTTGTGCGTGGCGTCGAGCACCTCGAACGGGGGCACGATCTGCCCGGCGGCGAGCGTCTCGATCTTGAGCTGGCCGCCGGTGAGCTTCTCGACGCGCTCGCCGAAGAACTTGAAGTTGTCCTGCAGCGTCAGGCTCGCGGGCCAGGTCGACTGCATCTTCAGGTTCTTCTGCTGGGCGAGCGCCGGAGCGGCGAACACAGCTGCGACGGCGAGCGCGACGACGGCATTCAATGGTTTGCGCATCGGGTTCCTCCCCTGGTTGAAACCGGACCGTGAAGGGGGTTGATGGTAGGGGCCAGACCCCCGGGGTGTCAACGAAAGGCGACGCCCCGCGATGGGGCGCGCCTAGTCCAGCCTCGCCACGATCCCCTCGAGCGCCTTCGAGGGCGCGGGGTAGCGCTCCAGCACCAGGGGGTCGTGCCCCGGGACGATGTGCCCGGGCGAGTCGGCGAGCGCGCGCAGCCTGGCGTAGCCCTCGACCATGTCGGCGACGCTGTAGACGATCGGGAACGGCCGCGCCTGCTCCATGTTGGCGTAGAAATGGCTCGCGTCGGAGGCGAGCACCACCCGGCCGCGGCGCGTCGCCACCCGCACCACCTGCAGCCCCATGGTGTGGCCGCCGATGAGGTGCAGCGAGATCCCCGGCGCGAGCTCGGCGTCGCCGTCGTGGAAGCGCACCCGGCCGGCGTAGACCCGCCGCACCATGCCGACCACGTCCTCGACCTCGTAGGCGCCCCGGAAGACCGGCTGGCCCATGTGGCGGCCGGTGGCGTAGCGCATCTCGAGGTCCTGCAGGTGAAAGGTGGCTGCGGGAAAGAGTTCGAAGTTGCCGACGTGATCGTAGTGCAAATGGGTGATCACCACGTCTTTTACTTCTTCTGATTTGACCCCCAACGACCTCAACCCTTCGGTCGGACAACGCAAATGCTCGCGCCGGCGCTTCGCCGCCATCGCTGCGGAAAACCCGGTGTCGACCACCACCTCGCGTCCGCCCCCGCGCACGAGCCACACGAAGTAATCCAGCGGCATCGGCCCGTCGTGCGGGTCGCCGCCGATGAAATTCTCGGACGCGCGCCGCGCGTGGTGCGCGTACTTGATCGCATAGACCTCGTATTGGGGGGTGGTCACGAGATCCTTACGCGGCGAGCCTTCAGTTTCCCGACCTGCACGACGTAGGTGCCTGGCGCAAATACCTTCGCGCGGTCGGAAACCCGCTCGCCGTTGAACTTGACTCCGCCCTGCTCGATGAGCCGGTTCGCCTCCGAGGCGCTCGGCGCGAGCCCCGCGAGTTTCAGGATCTTCGTGGTCGTCAGGCCGCCACCCGGCAGGCTCACTTCCTCGAGGTTCTCCGGAACCTTGCCGTGGCGGTGGCGCTCCTCGAACTCCGCCTCGGCGCGCTGCGCCGCGGCCTTGCCGTGGAAGCGCGCGACGATCTCCTTGGCGAACAGCACCTTGATCTCGCGCGGGTTGCGCCCCTCGCGCGCCTCGCGCTTCCACAGCCTGATCGCCTCGCTCGAGGCGAAGGACAGCAGCTCGATGTAGCGCCACATGCGCTCGTCCGAGATCGACATCAGCTTGCCGAACATCTCCCGCGGCGGCTCGGTGATGCCAACGTAGTTGCCGAGCGACTTGGACATCTTCTCCTGCCCGTCCAGTCCTTCCAGCAGCGGCAGCGTCAGGATGCACTGCGGCTCCTGGCCGTAGTGGCGCTGCAGCTCGCGGCCGACGAGCAGGTTGAACTTCTGGTCGGTGCCGCCCAGCTCGACGTCGGCTTTCATCGCCACCGAGTCGTAGCCCTGCATCAGCGGATAGAGCAGCTCGTGCACCGCGATGGGCTGATTGTTCCTGAACCGGTTCCTGAAATCATCCCTCTCGAGCAGGCGCGCCACGGTATAGCGCGCCGACAGCCGGATCATGCCCTCGGCGCCGAGCTTGTCGGACCACTCCGAGTTGAACAGCACCTGGGTCTTTTCCGGGTCGAGGATCTTCGACATCTGCGCCTGGTAGGTCTTCGCGTTCTCGAGAATCTGCTCGCGCGACAGCGGCGGCCGGGTCTGGTTCTTGCCGGTCGGGTCGCCGATCATGCCGGTGAAGTCGCCGATCAGGAACTGCACCTGGTGGCCGAGCTCCTGGAAATGGCGCAGCTTGTTGATCACTACCGTGTGGCCGAGGTGCAGGTCGGGCGCCGTGGGATCGAGGCCGAGCTTGATGCGCAGCCTGCGCCCCGACTTGAGCTTGGCGACGAGCTCCTCCTCGACGATCAGCTCGTCGCAGCCGCGCTTGATGCGCTCCAGGGCTTCGCCAACGGGAACCATTTCCTTGGGCGGGACCATTTCCTTATGCGGCGACGCGATCTTTGCTAGACTGCTGCAGGAGCCTGAAAACCAAGGGATTCTAGCCGATCCATGCGCAACCTCGCGCCGCTCGAGCGCGCCGCCGCCCTGGCCCTGCTCGCCGTGTTCGGCGCGGTCGCCGCGTTCGCCGCGATCGCGCCGGCGACCGACGCCGAGCTGCTGCTCGCGAAGGCCGCGCTGCGCGAGCCGGTCGCGATCCGCGCCGAGGAAGCGCTGCTGCCGGCGCCTGCGACCTACATACGCGAGGAGCGCTTCGCGCGCGGCGACACGCTCGCCGGCCTGCTCGCGAGGCTCGGCGTGGGCGAGCCCGACGCGCAACTCCTGCTGCGCCGGGGCGAGCTGCGGCGGCTGCGGCCGGGAACGGTGGTGACGGCGGAGGCGCGGGCCGCGGCCGGGCACGAGGGCGAGCTGGTCTGGCTCGAGTTCCTCGCCGCGCGCGATGCGCTCGTCAGGATCGAGCGCGCGGGCGAGGGCCTCGCCGTGAGCGAGCGGCGGCCGCCGCTCGTGGTGCGCGAGGAGCTCAGGTCGGCGCGGATCGAGTCGTCCCTCTTCGCGGCCTCCGACGCGGCCGGCATTCCCGACAGCGTCGCGCTGCAGCTCGCGGACATCTTCGGCGGCGACATCGACTTCCATCGCGAGCTGCGCTCGGGGGACCGCTTCTCGGTGCTCTACGAGATGCTCGCGCTCGACGGGCGGCCGCTGCGCGCGGGCCGCGTGCTCGCGGCCGAGTTCGTCAACCAGGGGAAAACCTACCGCGCGGTGCGCTTCGCCGCCGGCTACTACACGCCCTCGGGCCGGAACCTGCGCAAGGCGTTCCTGCGCTCGCCGCTCGAGTTCTCGCGCGTCAGCTCCGGGTTCGGCCTGCGCATGCACCCGTTCCTCAAGTCCTGGCGCGCGCACCAGGGCGTGGACTACGCGGCGCGCGCCGGCACGCGGGTGCGCGCGGTGAGCGACGGCGTGGTCGAGTTCGCCGGGCGCAACGGCGGCTACGGCAACGTGGTGGTGCTGCGCCACCAGGGAACCTACTCGACGCTCTATGCGCACCTCGGCGGCTTTGCGCGCGGCATCCGGCGCGGGGCGCGCGTCGCGCAGGGCGACGCGATCGGCAGCGTCGGCCAGACCGGCTGGGCGACCGGTCCGCACCTGCACTACGAGTTCCGCGTCGCGGGCGTGGCGCGCAATCCGCTTTCGGTCGCCCTGCCGGCGGCCCCGCCGCTCGCGGCCCGCGAGCAGGACGCATTCCAGGCCCGCGCGCGGCTGCTGCTCGCGCGGCTCGATCTCCTCACCGACGCCCCGCTCGCCGCGCTCGACCGATTCGAGTGAGCGGCGAGCACTTCGTGGGCCTCATGTCGGGCACCAGCCTCGACGGGGTGGATGCGGTGCTGGTGGATCTCGCCGCGGCGAGGCCGCGGCTGCTCGCGCACCTGCACCAGCCGTTCGATCCCGGCCTGAGGAACGAGCTGCTCGGGTTGAATTCGCCCTCGGCGAACGAGCTGGAGCGCGCCCAGCTCGCCGGCAACGAGCTCGCGCGCGCCTATGCGGCCGCGGTGGCGCCGCTGCTCGCGCGCGCGGGCGTCGCCGCGGCGCAGGTCCGCGCGATCGGCTGCCACGGGCAGACCGTGCGGCACCGGCCGGCGCGGGGCTACAGCGTGCAGATCGGCAACGCGGCGCTGCTCGCCGAGCTCACCGGCATGCGCGTGGTCGCGGATTTCCGCAGCCGCGACGTGGCCGCGGGCGGCCAGGGCGCGCCGCTCGCGCCGGTGTTCCATGCGGCGCTGTTCGCCGACCCTGCCGAGGACCGCGCGGTGCTCAACCTCGGCGGCATCGCCAATCTCACGATGCTGCCGCACCGGGGCGAAGTCGCGGGCTTCGACACCGGACCCGGCAACTGCCTGCTCGACCTGTGGATCGCGAAATGCCTCGGCAAGCCCTACGACGCGGACGGCGCCTGGGCCGCCGGCGCGCAGCCGATCGCGCAGCTGGTCGATCGCATGCTCGCCGAGCCGTATTTCGCGGCGCCGCCGCCCAAGAGCACCGGGCGGGAGCTGTTCAACGAGGGCTGGCTCGCGGCGATGCTGCGCGGCGGCGAGGACGCGCGCGCGGTGCAGGCGAGCCTCGCGGAGCTGACCGCGCGCAGCGTCGCCGAGGCGCTCGCCCGGCACTGCGGCCGTGCGCGGCGCGTCATCGCCTGCGGCGGCGGGGTGAGGAATCTGAGCCTCCTGGAGAGGCTGCGGGCGCGGATTGCGCCGGTCGCGCTCGAGAGCAGCGAAGCGCACGGCGTGGATCCGCAACTCGTGGAAGCGACGGCGTTCGCCTGGCTCGCGAAGCAGGCGCTCGAAGGCCGGCCCGCGAGCCTGCCCTCGGTCACGGGCGCGCGGGGAGCGCGCGTGCTCGGCGCGATTTACCCTGCTTAAGAGCTATACGGAGAACGAAGACCCGCAACCGCAGGTCGACTGGGCGTTCGGGTTCTTGATGACGAACTGCGCGCCCTCCAGCCCCTCGGTGTAGTCGATCTCGGCGCCGACCAGGTACTGGTAGCTCATCGGGTCGATGAGCAGCTGCACGCCGTTCTTCTCCATCACCGAGTCGTCCTCGTTCTGCACCTCGTCGAAGGTGAAGCCGTACTGGAACCCGGAGCAGCCGCCGCCCGTGACGAACACGCGCAGCTTCAGCGCGGGGTTGCCTTCCTCCTCGATCAGCTGCTTCACCTTGTTGGCGGCGCTGTCCGAGAAGCTGAGCGGCGCGGGCATTTCGGTTGCTGCATTCATCGTCCTGCTCCTGTGCGTAACGTTGGCTACTTGGCGAGCTTGAGCTCGACGCCCTTCACTTCGACCGAGTGATGCACCAGGCGCCCCTCGATCACGGCGCCCTGCTGGATCTCGATGCTCTTGTAGTGCACGTCGCCTTTGACACGCGAATTGGGCTGGAGTTCGAGCGTCTCGCGCGAGTCCACCGGCCCGTTGATCGTGCCGTTCACCACGATGTGCGCGGCCTGCACCTCGCCGTCGATGCGCGCCTGCTCCGACACCACCAGGGTGCCGGGCTGGTCGGGCAGCGCCGCGACGTTGCCGCGCACCGCGCCGTCGACCCGCAGGCCGCCGCTGAAGAAGATGTTGCCCTCGATGCGCGTGGTCGCGCCGATCAGGCTGTCGATGCGGTTCTGCGGCTTGCTCTGCTTGCCGAACATCTGCCTTCCCCTTTCTATCCCAGCGTCACGCTCTGGGTCGCTTTCGCCTCGCGCGCGCCGTTCTCGTAGACGCGGACCTGCACGCTGCCCACCTTTGCCTTCGGGTCCACCCGGAACAGACCCTCGGCCCGCTGGAAGTGCTTGAAACTCAAGCGGAATGCAGCCGACCCGGCTTCCGCTGGCCCGGGGACGACGATGATAGCACTCCGGCCCGCTTCCGTCAGGTTGACCACGAGCTCGAGCCGCCCCTGGAACTCGCGCCCGCGGCGCGCGCCCGCGGCGAGCAGCAGCACGCGGTAGCGGTACTCGCCCGGGATGACCTCGGGCTCGACCTTGAAGCGCAGGATCGAGAGCGGCGCGGCCTGCGCCGCGTCCGAGGAGAGCATGCTCTCGAAGATCGCGAGGTCCTCGCGCAGGCGCGCGTTCTGCTGCTCGAGGCCGCGCATCTGCTGGGCGAGCGTCTGCTGCGCGGTGCGCTCGATCGAGAGCTTCGCCTCGGAGGCATTCGCCACGGCGCGCAGGCGCTCGAGCTCGGCGCGCAGAGCTTGCAGCTCGCCGCGCGCGGCGCCGAGCTCCTGCTCGACCTCGCTGCGATCGAAGCCGGCGAAGCGCCGGCCCGCGTCGTACATCCAGAGCGCGAGCGCGGCCGAGAAGCCGAGCAGCACCGCGACGCCGAGCCAGCGCAGGTACCACGGCACGAGCGTGCGCACCGCGACCTTCGGCGCGGCGATGCCGAAGCGCTGCCGCAGCGTCCAGAGCCGGCCGGCCATCGCGCCCGGGCCCCTCAGGGCACCACCGGCACCTGATCGAGACCCATCGTCTCGGGCAGCCCGAACATGAGGTTCATGTTCTGCACCGCCTGCCCGGATGCGCCCTTCATCAGGTTGTCGATCACCGAGAGCGCCACCAGCGTATCGCGGCGCGGATCCGCCTGCGGCGGGCGGTGCAGCGCGATGCGGCAGATGTTGGCGGCGCGCGCCGCGCGTGTATCCGGGAGGCTGCCCGCGGGCATCACGTCTACGAACGGCTCCCCGGCGTAGCGCTTCTCGTACAGCGCCTGGAAATCCGTCTCCCGCGTGATGCGCGCATAGAGCGTCGCGAGGATGCCGCGCACCATCGGCAGCAGGTGCGGCGTGAACACGAGCCCCACTTCGCGGCCGGCGATCTGCGCGAGCGCCTGGCGCATCTCCGGCCAGTGCCGGTGGCCGCCCACGCCGTAGGCCGAGAAGTTCTCCGACACTTCGCCCTGCAGGAGGCGCAGCTCCGCCTTGCGGCCCGCGCCGGAGACGCCGGACTTCGCGTCCGCGATCAGGTGCTCCAGGTCGACCGCGCCCGACTCGAGGAGCGGCGCGAGGCCGAGGATCACCGCGGTCGGATAGCAGCCGGGATTGGACACGAGGCGCGCGCCGCGGATTTTCTCGCGATTGACCTCGGGGAGGCCGTAGATGGCCTCGGCGACGAGCTCGGGCGCGGCGTGCTTCACCTTGTACCAGCGCTCCCACTCGGCGACGTCCCGCAGGCGGAAATCCGCCGAGATGTCCACGATGCGCGCGCCCGCGTCGAGCACCTCGCGCGCCTGCTGCATCGCGACGCCGTTGGGCGTGGCGAAGAAGACCACGTCGCAGCCTTTCAGCGACGCGGGCTCGGGCTGCGCGAAGGCGAGCGAGACGCGCCTGCGCAGGCTGGGGAACACCGCGGCCACGGGCTTGCCCACCTCCTGGCGCGAGGTGATCGCCGCGAGCTCGACCCGCGGGTGCTGCGCGAGCAGCCGCAGCAGCTCCACGCCGCTGTAGCCGGTGCCGCCGACGATGCCCGCCCTTATCATCAAGACCTCTACCGTAGAAACAAAAAAGCCGCCTTGCGGCGGCCTTTCGAGTTTTGCCGGTTCAGCGTTTCGAGTACTGCTTGCGCCGCCGCGCCTTGTGCAAGCCGACCTTTTTCCGCTCCACTTCGCGCGCGTCGCGGGTCACGAGCCTCGCGGCGCTCAGCGCGGCCTTCAGTCCCGCATCATACTCGATCAGGGCGCGCGCCAGGCCGTGGCGCACCGCGCCCGCCTGGCCGTTCTCGCCGCCGCCGTGCACGTTGACCGTGATGTCGAAGCTGGCGAGGCTCTTGGTGATCTCGAGCGGCTGGCGCACGATCATGCGGCCGGTCTCGCGCGCGAAGAACTCGTCCACCGGCTTGCCGTTGACGAGGAACGCGCCCTTGCCGGGCTTGAGAAACACGCGCGCCACCGCGCTCTTGCGCCGGCCCGTGCCGTAGTAGTAGTCGCCCACCATGTCAAAGCTCCAGTGCTTTCGGTTGTTGCGCCGCGTGCGGGTGCGCGCCAGCAGGATAGATCTTGAGCTTGCGCAGCATCGCGTAGCCGAGCGGGCCCTTGGGCAGCATGCCCTTCACCGCGCGCTGCAGCGCCCGGTCCGGAAAGCGCGCGTGCAGCTTGGCGAAATCGATTTCCTTGATGCCGCCCGGGTAGCGGGTGTGCCGGTGGTACTTCTTGCCGAGCGCCTTGCCGCCGGTGACGCGGATCCCGGCGGCATTCACCACGACGATGTAGTCGCCCGTGTCGACGTGCGGCGTGTACTCGGGCTTGTGCTTGCCGCGCAGGCGCACCGCGATCTTCGCCGCGAGGCGCCCGAGCACCTTCCCCTGCGCATCGACCACGTACCAGCCCTGCGCCACCCGGCCGGCCCTGGCGCTGTAAGTGTTCATCGTCTCGGCTACTTGAGAAAAGCCGCAGATGTTACCAAAATAGCCCCGTCTATTCAAGGAGTTTTGCATGGAATGCACGGTGCGCTGGGGCGCGGGCATGACCTTTCTCGCCGAGACGGGGAGCGGCCACCTCGTCGCCATGGATGGCGCGCCCGAAGGCGGCGGGCGCAACCTCGCGCCGCGCCCGATGGAGGTGGTGCTCGCGGGCACCGGCGGCTGCACCGCCTACGACGTGGTGGTGATCCTGAAGAAGAACGGCCAGGATGTGACCGGCTGCGAGGTGAGGCTCGACGCCGAGCGCGCCGCCGCCGACCCCAAGGTCTTCACCCGGATCCACATGCACTTCACCGTGCGCGGTAAGAGCCTCAAACGCAACCTCGTGGAGCAGGCGATCCGCCTCTCGCACGAGAAATACTGCTCGGCCACGGCGATGCTGGTGAAAACCGCCGAGGTGACGCGCGATTTCGAGATGATCGAGGGCTAGACCCGGTAGGCCACGGTCGTCATCAGCTTCGCCATCGCGCGCATCGCGAGCTTCGCCGCTTCGGGTATCTCGGCCGCGCCGAGCTGAATCGCGCTCGCGCGGTGCCGCGCCTCATCAGCGCGCATCGCCTCCACGACGGCGCGCGTCCTGCGGTCTTCGGGCGAGAGCCGCTCCAGGTGCCCGGTGAGGTGCTCCTCGACCTGGCGCTCGGTTTCGGCCAGAAACGCGAGGTTCCAGCGGTCCCCCGCCGCCCCGGCCGCGGCGCCGAGCGCGAGCGCGCCCGCGTACCACAGGGGATTGAGCAGGCTCAGGCGCCCGCCCAGCTCGCGGATGCGCTCCTCGCTCCAGGCGAGGTGGTCCTGCTCCTCCAGCGCCGCGCGCTCCAGCGCCTCGCGGCTCTCCGCATTGCGCGCGGTGAGCGCCTGGCCCTGGTAGAGCGCCTGCGCGCACACCTCGCCCACGTGGTTGACGCGCATCAGGGCCGCCGCGTGCGCGCGCTCGGCTTCCTCGAGCGCGGCCTCGGGCACGGGCTCGGCGGGCGATGGCCGTTCCGCGTGGTGCACGCCCGCTACGGCGCGCAAGGCCGTGTCCAGCCCGACGATCAGCCGGTCTATCGCGTCCATGGATTCCGTCTAGGCACCTCCGCATAGCCGTATCCCGACCCGCCGCGGTACCCGGAGTCGATACAGACGGCGACATCGATATCGCTGTGAGCTTGCGCGCGGCCTGTCGCCTGCGACCCGAACAGGTACGCATCCAGAACTTCGCCGCGCGCCTCGAGCGCCTGAACGAGGCGTCGCTCGAGCTCGGCGCCGGGTGTGCCGGCATCGGTGGTCATGCGGCGATTGTAGCCGCGCGCCGGATGGCGCGATAGCATCGAGCCGCCGCGTGCGGCGGCAGGCGCGGCGGCCTGGCCGCCTCGCCGCGGTTGCAAAATAGAACATAGATTCTAAAATGCAAAAGATGCGGCGCCGCTCGGTCACTCCCCTGTTGCGCGCGCGCCTCGCGCGCTTTCCCGCCGTCGCGCTGCTCGGGCCGCGGCAGAGCGGCAAGACCACGCTCGCGCGCAGCCTGTCGCGGCTCTATTTCGACGCCGAGCAGCCGGCCGACCGGCTGCGCCTGGAGCTCGAGTGGGACGCGATCGTGTCGGGCCGGCGCCTGGCGGTGATCGACGAGGCGCAGACCTGGCCGGAGCTGTTCGCCCGCCTTCGGGGGGCGATCGACGCCGATCGGCGCCGCAGCGGCCGGTTCCTTCTGCTCGGCTCGGTCTCGCCCGCGCTCATGCGCGAGGTCTCGGAGTCGCTGGCCGGGCGGCTCGCGCTCCTCGAGCTCACGCCGTTTCTTCTCGCGGAGCTGCCCGAGGCCCGACGCCCGCATCTCTGGCTGCAGGGCGGGTTTCCCGACGGCGGAATCCTGGGCGGACGGGCGTTCCCTTCCTGGCAGCGCGATTTCGCGGCGTTGATGGCCCAGCGCGATCTTCCGGCATGGGGAATTCCCGCCACCCCGCAGGTCACGCAGCGCCTGATGCGCATGCTGGCCGCCGTCCACGGCCAGGTCTGGAACGCTTCCGCTCTCGGCCAGAGCCTCGGGCTGAGCTATCACACGGTGAACCGCTATCTCGATTTCCTCGAAGGCGCCTTTCTGGCGCGCCGGCTCCCCCCATGGAGCGGGCGCATCGCCAAGCGGCTCGTGCGCAGCCCCAAGGTCTATTTCCGCGACAGCGGGCTGCTGCACGCGCTTCTCGGCATCGCGGACCGTGCGGCGCTGCTGCACCACCCGCTCGCCGGCGCGAGCTGGGAGGGGTTCGCGATCGAGCAGATCCTCGGCGCGCTCGCCGCGCGCGGCGTCGAATTCGAGCCCTTCCACCTCCGCACGAGCGACGGCCGCGAGATCGACCTGCTGCTCAGGCTCGGCCGATCGTTCGCGGCGATCGAGATCAAGCTCGCCGCGCGAGCCTCTCCCGAGGACCTGGCGCGCCTGGAGCGGGCCGCCGACCTCGTGGGCGCGAGCTACCGCTTCGTCGTCTGCCAGACGGCGGCGCCCTTCGCGGATTCGCGCCGGGGCGCCCTGAACATCGGGGCCGCGCTCGAACGCCTCGCGCAAATCCGCTGATGGGAAGAGCAGCGGATCGGGTTCGAGTTCAAGCGCGCCGTGGCGTTCGAGCGCGTCCTCGCGGATCTCGTGCCGCTCTGAAAGCTCAAACCCCGCGGCGCAAGGCGTCCGCGAACGCCCGCGAGAACGCCTCCGCATCCATGAGCGGCGAGGCGAGCATCCTCTCGCGCAGCGACGACCTGAGCTCGCGCAGGCGCACGGGGTCACCCGCCAGCGCGAGCGCGCGCTGCACGTACTCGTCTTCGCTGCGGGCGGCCTGATCGGCCATGCCGAGGTTTCCGAGAACGCACAGCGTCTGGCGCGATACCGGGCGCTCGCCCGCGAGCGTGACGACCGGCACCCCCATCCAGTGGGCTTCGAAGCTCGTCTGGCCCCCGGTGAACGGAAACGGGTCGAGAGCGATGTCGATGTCGGCGTATTCGCCGAGCAGCGCAGCATGGTCCGAAGCGCCGCGAAATTCGATGCGCTGCGGAGCGATGCCGCAGCGCTCGAACCTCGCCGCCAGCATGCGGCGGAACGACGCGTCGGCGAGGGTGCGCCACTTGAGCACGAGCCTGCTGCCGGGCACGCCGCGCAGCACGCGCGACCAGACTTCGATCACGCGCTCGTTCAGCTTCGCGATGCTGTTGAAGCTGCCGAACGTGATGTGGCCGCGCCTTGCCGAAGGCGGCGGCGCGACCCCCGGCGCGGCCGCGATCGGCTGGAAGCAGAAGCGCGTGTGCGGCAGCCTGAGAACGCGCTCGGAGAACTGCGATTCGCAGCCGGGCGGGGCGTGCCAGGGATCCATCAGCACGCAATCCATGTTGGGCGTCCCGGTGGTCGCGAAATAACCGAGCCAGGAGATCTGCAGCGGGGCGGCGCGCGCGGCGAAGAGGGCGAGCCGGTTGTTTCCCGGGTGCCCGGCGAGATCGATCAGGACGTCGGGCGGATCGCCCCTCACCTGCCGCCAGACCTGCTCGTCCGGAAGCTCCGCGATCTCGACCCATTCGGCGGCGCCGCCGAGCTGCTCGGAGATCTCGTC
>JBFLYF010000249.1:0-4753 GCA_040756795.1 Pseudomonadota bacterium | reverse complement strand
TGCTCGCGCGCCAGATCGTCGAGAACGAGATGCTGACCGGCGAGACGATCCGCCTCGACGGCGCGATCCGCATGGCGCCGAAATAAGGCTAGCGGGCTGAAGGCGGGAGCGGTTGCTCGCGAAGCTCCCGCCTGAAGAGGCGCGAGCGCTCCACGTACTCGCGCGCGATCCAGAGGAGGTTTTCCTTTTCCTCGGCTTTCAGCTCCCGGACGATCTTGCACGGGGTCCCCACGGCGAGCACGCCGGGCGGGATCTCCCTGCCCTCGGGAACGAGCGCGTTGGCGCCGATGAGCGCGCCCGCGCCGATGCGCGCGCCGTTCAGCACCACGCTGTTGATGCCGATGAGCGCGCCGTCGCCCACCGTGCAGCCGTGCAGCATCGCCTTGTGCCCCACGCTCACGTTCCTGCCGATCGTCAGCGGGAACCCCGCATCGCAATGCAGGACCACGCCGTCCTGCAGGTTGGTTCCCTCGCCGACGTGAATGCGATCGTTGTCGCCGCGGATCACGACGCCGAACCAGACGTTCACCAGGTTCTCGAGCACGATCGCGCCCGCGAGCTGCGCACCGGGCGCGATGAAGTGATGCTCGCCGCGCAGCTCGACCTTGTGCTCGCCCAGGGAATGGATCGGCATGCAGGGCCGGTATCATAGCGCGCTGCCATGCGAGCCAGCGAGTCGCTGTTCCTGGAAGTGCGCGGACTGCGCTACCACGTGCGCCACTGGAAAGGCAGCGCGGGGAAGCGCCTTTTCCTGCTGCACGGCTGGATGGACGTCTCGGCTTCGTTCCAGTTCCTGGTCGATGCGCTCGCGCGCGACTGGGACGTGCACGCGCCGGACTGGCGCGGCTACGGCCTGAGCGCCTGGTCGGGCGCGGACAGCTACTGGTTCCCCGACTACATCGCGGACCTGGATTTTCTCCTCGAGCGCATCCAGCCCGATGCGCCGGTGAACCTCGTGGGGCACAGCCTGGGCGCGAACGTCGCCGGGCTGTACGCCGGCATCCGGCCCGAGCGGGTGGCGAAGTTCGTCAACCTGGAAGGCTTCGGCATGCCCGCGACGCGCCCGGAGCAGGCGCCGAAGCGCTACGCGCGCTGGATGGAGGAGCTGCGCGTGCAGCCGCGCCTGCGCCCGTACACGGGCTACGACGAGCTCGCCGATCGCCTGCAGCGCAACAACCCGCGCCTTTCGCGCGAGAGGGCGGAGTTTCTCGCGCAGCACTGGGGCAAGGAGGCGCCCGAGGGCGGGGTGGTGCTGCGCAGCGACCCGGCGCACAAGCTGGTCAACGCGAACCTGTACCGGCTGGACGAGGCGCGCGCCTGCTGGGAGCGCGCGACGGCGCCGGTGCTGTGGGTGGATGCCGCCGAGTCCGAGACGCGCACGCGCATGAAGCTCACGGCCGCGGAGCTGGCCGAGCGCCGCAACGCCTTCAGGAGCGTGAAATACGAGATGCTGCGGAACGCGGGCCACATGCTGCACCACGATCAGCCCGAAGCGCTCGCGCGCCTGATCGAGGATTTCCTCGCGCCGCTCGCGTAGGGCCCCGTGGCGCAGTATTTCCAGGTCCATCCCACGCATCCGCAGCCGCGGCTCGTGCGCCAGGCGGCGGGGATCGTGCGCCGCGGCGGGCTGATCGCCTACCCGACCGACTCCTGCTACGCGCTCGGCTGCCGCATCGGCGACGCGGGCGCGGTGGCGCGGCTGCGCCGGGTGCGCGGCATCGACGAGAAGCACCTGCTGACGCTCGTCTGCCGCGACCTCTCGGAGATCGCGACCTACGCGATCGTCGACAATGCGCAGTACCAACTGCTGCGGGCGCTGACGCCCGGCAGCTTCACGTTCGTGCTGCCGGCGACGCGCGAGGTGCCGCGGCGGCTGCTGCACCCGCGGCGCAAGCGCATCGGCGTGCGCGTGCCGCAGCACCCGGTGGCGCACGCGCTGCTCGCCGAGCTCGCCGAGCCGATGCTCTCGGCGACGCTCACGCTCCCGGGCGACGCGACGCCGCTGTCGGACGCGGCGCGAATCCGCGAGCGCCTCGAGCACCAGCTCGACCTGGTGGTGGATGGCGGCGCCTGCGGCGCGGAGCCGACCACGGTGGTGGATCTCACGTCGCCGGAAGCGCAGATCCTGCGCCGCGGTAAGGGCGTGGAGCGTCTGATAAAATTCCTCGCCTAGATGGATGTCAGCAACTTCGTCCAGACCGTCGCCATCTATGCGCTCCCGGTGCTCTTCGCGATCACGCTGCACGAGGCGGCGCATGGCTACGTCGCGCGCCACTTCGGCGACATGACGGCCTACGCGCAGGGCCGCATCAGCCTCAACCCCGCGCGCCACATCGATTTCCTCGGCACCATCGTCGTGCCGCTCGCCATCCTCGCGGTGAGCAAGTTCACCGTGGGCGCGGGGCTGCTGTTCGGCTGGGCGAAGCCCGTGCCGGTCAACTACTCGGCGCTGCGGCGCCCGCGGCAGAACATGCTGTGGGTGGCGGCCGCGGGCCCGGCGGCCAACCTGGCGATGGCGTTCGGCTGGGCGCTGCTGCTGAAGATCTCGCTGCTGCTGCCGCACAGCACCTTGAGCGTGCCGATGGGCCTGATGTGCAAGGCGGGCATCGAGGTGAACGTGGTCCTGATGCTGCTCAACCTGCTGCCGATCCTGCCGCTCGACGGCGGCCGCATCCTCGCGAGCCTGCTGCCCAGCCGCATCGCGTGGGGCTACGCCAAGCTCGAGCCCTGGGGATTCCCGATCCTGCTGCTGCTGCTGTTCAGCAGCGCGCTCGGCGTGATCCTCGCGCCGATGGTGAATTTCTCGTTCCGCGTCATCGGCACGGTGTTCCAGATCTGATGTTCGAAACCCGGGTCCTGTCCGGAATGCGCCCTACGGGGACGCTGCACCTCGGCCATTACCACGGCGTGCTGAAGAACTGGGTGCGGCTGCAGTCGGAGTACCCGTGCCTGTTCTTCGTCGCCGACTGGCACGCGCTGACCACCGACTACGAGAAGCTCTGCGCGCTGCAGGACGTGGGCGCCGACATGGTGATCGACTGGCTCGCTTCCGGCGTCGACCCGACCCAGGCGACGCTGTTCGTGCAGTCGCTCGTGCCCGAGCATGCCGAGCTGCACCTGCTGCTGTCGATGATCGCGCCGCTCGGGTGGCTGGAGCGCGTGCCGACCTACAAGGACCAGCAGGAGAAGCTCGCCGACAGGGACCTCTCGACCTACGGCTTCCTCGGCTACCCGCTGCTGCAGGCGGCCGACATCCTGATCTACCGCGCGCGCTACGTGCCGGTGGGGGAGGACCAGGCGCCGCACGTGGAGTTCACGCGGGAGCTCGCGCGGCGCTTCAACCACCTCTACGGGCGCGAGGCGGGCTACGAGGACAAGGCCAAGGCGGCGGTGAAGAAGATGGGCTCGAAGAAGGCGCGCCTGTTCAACGAGCTGCGCACCAAGTTCCTCGAGAGCGGCGACGCCGAGGCGCTCAAGCGCGCGCAGGCGCTGCTCGGCGAGCAGCAGAACCTGCCGCGCGGCGAGCGCGAGCGGCTCTACGGCTGGCTGGAAGGCACCGGGCGCAAGATCCTGGTGGAGCCCGACGTGCTGCTGACGGAAGCCTCCAAGCTCACGGGCCTGGACGGGCAGAAGATGTCGAAGTCCTACAACAACGCGATCGCGCTGCGCGACGAGCCGGAGGCGGTGACGAAGAAGATCCGCACCATGGCGACCGACCCGGCGCGCGTGAAGCGCAGCGACCCCGGCAATCCGGACAAGTGCCCGGTGTGGCCGCTGCACCAGGTGTACTCGGACGCGGCGCGCCGGGACTGGGTGCGCAAGGGCTGCACCACGGCGGGCATCGGGTGCCTGGAGTGCAAGCAGCCGGTGATCGAGAGCGTGATCGCCGAGCTCAAGCCCATGCGCGAGCGCGCCCAGGCCTACCTCGACGACCCTACGCTGGTCAAGAACATCCTCGCCGACGGCTGCGACCGGGCGCGCAAGCTCGCCTCGGAGACGATGCGCGAAGTGCGCGAAGTCATGGGGCTGACGTACGCATGACCGAACCGATCGCGGCCGAGCCCGCGCCCGTGGCGCGCATCTACGGCGAGCCGCTCGCCGAGATCCCCGCCGACCTGTACATCCCGCCCGACGCGCTCGAGATCATGCTCGAGGCGTTCGAGGGGCCGCTGGATCTGCTCCTGTACCTGATCCGCAAGCAGAACCTCGACGTGCTCGACATCCCGATGGCGCCGCTCACGCGCCAGTACCTGGAGTACGTGGAGGCGATGCGCGCGAAGAACCTGGAGCTCGCCGCCGAGTACCTGGTGATGGCGGCGATGCTGATGGAGATCAAGTCGCGCATGCTGCTGCCGCGGCCGGCGCCCGCGCAGGAGGAAGAAGACCCGCGGGCCGAGCTGGTGCGGCGGCTGCTCGAGTACGAGCAGATGAAGCAGGCGGCGCAGAAGCTGGACGCGCTGCCGCAGGTCGGGCGCGACCTGGCCGCGATCGCGGTGTTCGTCGAGCGCGGCGCGGCGGCGCGCCTGCCGGACGTGCATCCGCGCGACCTCGCCGAAGCGTGGCGCGCGCTGCTGTTCCGCGCGCGCCTGCAGGCGCACCACCACATCTCGCGCGAGGAGCTGTCGGTGCGCGAGCACATGAGCCAGATCCTGCGCCGGCTGCGCGAGCACCGCGTGCTCGAGTTCGCGGAGCTCTTCGACCCGGCGCGCGGGGTCGCGGTGCTGGTGGTGACCTTCCTCGCGCTGCTCGAGCT
>JBFLYF010000248.1:0-4770 GCA_040756795.1 Pseudomonadota bacterium | reverse complement strand
GCACGATCGAGCGCTCGTCCAGCGCCCCCAGGCGCGCCTGCCCTACGTCGCGCAGGCGCACCGGGTAGCCGCGCGCCTCGGTGAGGATCATGTCGTTGAACTGCGCCTCGCTCCTCAGGTCGGCCTCGGTGAGCACGGTGAACTCGCGCTGCGAGGACTCGATGCGCCCCGAGGGGATCTCGACGTTCTGCCGGCGCAGGCCCGCCTCCACGTCCTGCGGCGTCAGGCCGTAGGCGGCGAGCCGGTCGCGGTCGATCCACAGGCGCATCGCGTAGCGGCGCTCGCCGCCGATGATGACGGAGGCGACCCCGGGCAGCGTCTTCAACCGATCCGCGACGGTGCGGTCGGCGGTGTCGGAGAGCTCGAGCGGGCCGTGCCGCGTGCTGGACAGGCGCATCCAGAGGATCGCCTGCGCGTCGGCCTCGATCTTCGACACCACCGACTCGTCGGCGGCCTCGGGCAGGAGCGCCCGCACGCGCGCGACGCGGTCGCGCACGTCGTTCGCCGCGGCGTCGACGTTGCGCTCCAGCACGAACTCGACGGTGATCTGCGACACCTCCTCGCGCGACACCGACTTGACGGTGCGCACGCCCTCGATGCCGGAGATGGAATCTTCCAGCGGCTGCGTGATCTGCGACTCGATCACCTGCGGGCTCGCGCCCTTGTAGACGGTGCGCACCGAGACCACCGGCGTGTCGATCTTCGGGTACTCGCGCACCGACAGGCGCTGGAACGAGATCGCGCCGACCAGCACGATGAGCAGCGACAGCACCGTCGCCAGCACCGGGCGGCGGATGCAGATCTCCGGGAGTCGCATTTATTTCTTCAAAGAACTTTGATCTAGAAGCAGAACGGAAGATCCCGGCCCGATTTTCTGCGTGCCCTCGGTGACCACCAGGTCCCCGGCGGCGATCCCCTTGACGATCTCGACCTCGCCCACCTTGCGCGAGCCGGTCCGCACCTTCACGAGCTCGGCCTTGCCGTTCGCGACCCGGAACACGAACGCCTCCTGGCCGCGCGGCACGATCGCCGCCTCGGGCACCCACACCGCCTTCTCGCGCACGCCGAGCCGCACCTGCACGCGCGCGAACATCCCGGGCCTGAGCTTCAGCTCGGGATTCGCGACGCGCGCGCGCAGGAGAATGGTGCGCGTCTGCTCGTCCACCGCCGGCTCGATGGCGTAGACGCTGCCCGGGAACTCCTGCGCGCCGTAGGCGTCGACCAGCACCTTCACCGCCTGCCCGGCCCTCACCTTGCCGACGAACGACTCCGGGACGCGGAAATCGAGCTTGAGCTGGTCGATCTTCTCCAGGCGCGCGATGTCGGTGCCGGCGGCGACGTACTGCCCCTGGCTCACCTGGCGCAGGCCCGCGACCCCGGGGAACGCGGCGCGCATCTCGGTCTTGGCGAGGCGCGCCTCGTCCTCCGAGAGCTTCGCCCGGGCGCGCGCCAGGCTCGTCCTCTGGTCGTCGAGCCCCTGCGGGCTGATGAAGCCCTTGCGGTGCAGGTCCTCGGCGCGCGCGAGCTTCTGCTCCTCCCACTTCAGCTGCGCGCGGCTCGAGGCGACCACCGCGGCGAGCTCCGCCTGGTCGAGCTTCGCGAGCAGCGCGCCGCGCGGCACGCTCGCCCCCTCCTCGAAGCGGATCTCGGCGACGCGCCCCGCGATCTCGGGCCGGATCGTCACCGACTCGTCGGCGCGCAGCGTGCCCACCGCGCCCGCCTCTTCCGCGGCCGGCGCGAGCTTCGCCGCCGCCGCCTTGACCGGCATCGCCGGCGGGGCCTTGGGCGGTCCCTTCGCGTCCTTGGGGGCTTGGGCGAGCGCCGCCGACGCGGCAAACGCCAGGAGAAGACCGATCCGCATGATGGAACCGCGGATTCTACTTCGCGCCGGCTCTGGCGCGCTTCGCGGCGATTCGTTCCTTCGACCGGGCGGTCTCGACCACGAACCGGACGTGCCTGCCGCGGCCGCACTCCTCCACCGCATCCTTGACGGAGAACTCGAAAACGATCTTGCGCCGGTCGACTTCGGCGACGCGCGCCTCGATCGCGACCTCCATCCCGGGCGGCGTCGGCGCGAGATGGTCGATCGAGACATGCGCGCCCACCGAGTCCTCGCCCGGATCGAGATGCTGCAGCAGGAACTCGCGGCAGGCGTACTCGACGTCGCTCACCATGCGCGGCGTCGCGTAGACCATGTTCTCGGGTCCCATGAAGGAGATGCAGCGCGCCTCGTCGACGAGGACGCGCTTGGCGAACGAGGCGCCCGGCGCGAGCGAGGGCTTCACGCCCCTACTTTACCAGCAGCACCGGGACGGGCGAGATGTGCAGCACCTTGCCCGCGACCGAGCCGAGCAGCAGCTTGCCGGTCGCGGTGCGGCCGTGGGTGCCGATGTAGATGATGTCGCAGCCGGTCTTGCGCGCGTGCGCGACGATCGACTCGGCGATCTGGCCGACCAGCACGTGCGAGCTGTACTGGATGCCCGCGGCGCCGAGGCGCGACTGCGCCTGCGCGAGCAGCGCCTGCCCTTCCTCCTCGTAGTAGCGCTCGATCTGCTTCTTGCTCACCACCACGCTCATGCGCGGCAGCTGCGGCACCGGCAGGTGCACCGTGACGAGCTCCACTTGCGGCTTCTCGCGGTACCAGTCGGCGTGGTCGATGAGGCATTTCACCGCGTCCAGCGAGTACTTCGAGCCGTCCACCGCCAGCAGTATCTTCATCGCGTTCCCGTCGCGGTTCGAGTGAACGCGCGATTCTAGACGCTGGCCTAGCGATACACCAGCGTGGGGATCGTGGAGTGCGTCAGCACCCCCTGGGTCTGGCTGCCGTGGATCAGCGCCGAGATGCCGCGCCGCCCGTGCGAGGCCATGAAGATCAGGTCGCAGCCGTGCTTCTGCGCGGCGCGGATGATCGCCTCGTAGGGCTGGTCGCTGAGCGTGAAGTCGGTATCGCAATCCACCCCGGCCGCCCTGGCGCTCGATTCCACCGGCTGCAGGGTGTCGTGCGCGATGCGCTTCGCCTGCTGCTCGTAGCTCTCGAGCGATACGGCGCGCCTGGACATCAGCTCGACCTCGCTCGGGATCTGGTACTCCGGCACCGCGGTGAACGCGGTCACCCTGGCGCGCGTCTCGCGCGCGAACTCGAGCGCGGCCTCGACCGCCTTGCGCGAGAGCTCCGAGCCGTCGGTCGGGACGAGGATGTGCTTGTACATGGAGGGTCTCCGTACTCGATGCGGCGATGATGTTCCCGATCCGGCGCGCGTGCTTGACGCAGGTCAAGTTCCGTTTCCGCGCGGCGGCTAGTCTGTGCGGCACGGAAAGGGGCGAGCATGTTCAGGCAGATCCTGGTCTCCACCGACGGCTCGAAGCTCTCGCAGAAGGCGATCCGGGCCGCGGTGCGCCTCGCCAAGACCACCGGCGCGGCGGTCACGGGCGTCTACGTGATCCCGCCCTACGTGCCTCCGGCCTACGGCGAGGGCGTGATGTACGCCACTTACCTCACGCCGAAGCGCTACCGGGAGACGACCGAGCGCGAGGCGAAGAAGGCGCTCGCGGTGCTCGAGGTCGAGGCGCAGACCGCGGGCGTCGCCTGCAGGAAGGCGACGCTCACCGCCGACAGTCCCTGGGAGGGCATCATCCGCGCGGCGGGCAAGAAGCGCTGCGACCTGATCGTCATGGCCTCGCACGGGCGGCGCGGCCTCGCGGGCCTGGTGCTCGGCAGCGAAACGGTCAAGGTGCTGACGCACTCGAAGATCCCGGTGCTGGTGTGCCGCTGACGCCGCGCGCCATGCACTACTTCACGATCGAGCAGCGCGAGTCGCTGCAGGCGGGGCTGCGCTCGCTCATCGAGCGGCTGCGCGGCGAGGGCGACGCGCGGCAGCTGCGCGCCGCCGAGGCGGCGCTCGAGCGGCTGCACGACCCGGGCTTCGGGCTGTGCGAGGACTGCGGCGCCGACATCCCCTACGCGCGCCTTTGCTCCGATCCCGTGGCGACGCGCTGCGTCGCCTGCCAGGCGCGGCTCGAGCGCGGCGCGGCCCCCGAGGCCCGGCTCTAGAGCGCCGCCGGCTTGCCGCCGGCGGGCTCCGCGGCGCGCGCCCACGGCCGGCCGAGGCCCACCGGCGCCGGCGCGAGGCACACGATGCGCTGGTAGAGGCTGTCGAAATCCTTCTCGCGCAGGTCGGCGATCGGGTCCTCGTTGCCGGCGAACGCGGTGTCGATCTCGGCCCAGTCCGCGGCGCTGAGCGCGCGCTCGGCGAGCGGCATCAGCTCGTGCTCCTCCCTGCGCATGTGGCTCCAGTGGAACTCCGCGTAGGCCTCGACCGCCGCGGCGAAGCTCTTCGCGCCCTCGGGCCAGGTGCGCTCGAACGCGATCACCGCCTGCTCCAGGTCGCGCGCCAGCTGCGCGCCGTGCACGTGCTCGGCCTGCAGCGCCTCCACGAGCCCCCGCGCCGAAGGCTCGCGCAGCAGCAGCCGCGCGAAGAGGAACTTGTCCTCCTTCGGATGGTGCATGCGCTCGGGGAAGGCGTCGATGTAGTAGATCATGGCGTGGAACACGTCGAATCTCGGGCGCACGCTCCGGTCCTGCGCCATGTCGGCCAGCGCCTTGAGCGCCGAGAGCACCGCGGAGATCGAGCGGTGCTCGTCATAGATGATGCTCATCGCTTTGTGCATCGGGTCCTCCTAGAGGCAGAGCAGTCCATTGCGGATGGTTTCGCCGAGCGCGCCCGCGTGCGCGAGGCCCCAGGCGCCGAAGCCGATCGCCACGCCGCCGGC
>JBFLYF010000247.1:0-4789 GCA_040756795.1 Pseudomonadota bacterium | reverse complement strand
CAGCTGGGACCTCAAGGCGCGCGTGTGGCTCGCCTACCGCTTCGTGCGGCTGGTGCTGAGCATCTACCGCTTTGAGTGGCTGCGCTAGGCGGGCTTGCCGGGCTCGCGGCGGCGGAACATGCCCCAGCCTTCCATCGTCATCACGGTCTCGCCGCGCTGGTTGACCGCCTCCCAGCGCGATTGCAGCAGGCCGATCTCGGGCTTGCTCTCGGAGGCGCGCGCCGCGGTGGTGTCGCGGTAGTACGTGATCGTGTCGCCGGCGCGCACCGGCGCGAGCCAGCGGATGCTGTCCAGCCCGGGGGAGCCCAGGCTCGCCGAGCGGCCGACGTACTTGTCGACCATCAGCCGCATCGCCATGCAGCAGGTATGCCAGCCGCTCGCCACCAGGCCGCCGAAGAAGGAGCGTTTCGCCGCCTCGGGATCGGTGTGAAACGGCTGCGGGTCGAACTGGCGCGCGAACGCGATGATCTCGCTTTCGGTGAAGGTGTGGCGGCCGATCTCGACCCTGCCGCTCGCGCGCAGGTCCTCCCAGTAGAGCAGCTCGTCGGCCACCGCTAGCCCTCCGCGGGCGCGGCGCGCTCATAGGCGCGCACGCGCGCGCGCAGGTCCTCGGGCAGCGGCGCGGGCTTGAGCGTCGGCACCGCGACGTTGACGTAGACCAGCTCGGCGGTGATCAGCGGCTCCGGCGGCGGCTCGGGCGCCTCGCGCCAGATCTCGAACCGGAACGTCATGCTGCTCCTGCCGAGCCTGGAGGTGCGGCAGCGCACGCACAGCTCGTCCTCGTAGCGCGCCGAGCCGTGGTACTCGACGCTCGCCTTCCTCAGGTAGATGTCGTTGCCGAAGCGCTCTACGTAGGCCTCGGGGTAATGCAGGCCGATCTCGCGCCAGTACTCGGCGATCGCGGTGTCGATGTAGGTGAGATAGTGGCCGTTGAACACCACCTTCTGCATGTCGACCTCGGCCCAGCGCACGCGCAGCCGGTACTCGCAGCGGAAGTCCTCTTTCGCCATGTTTTCTCAAGTGTAATATGGCCCGCGCGATGGACGAGATCGTGCTGCGCAGCATGGCGAAATGGCCCGATGTGCCCGACGTCTACGGCTGGCTCGCGCTCGACCGGCGGGGGAATTGGCTAATAAGAAATGAAAAGATAGGAAATCTCGCGCTGCGCGAATTCATCTCCCGGAATTACCAGCCCGATGCGCGCGGCTGCTGGTACTTCCAGAACGGCCCGCAGCGCGTGTTCGTGAAGCTCGCCTACACGCCGCTCGTCGTGCACCACGCCGGCGAGGCGCTCGTCGACCAGTGTGGACGGCCTTTCCAGGCGACCGGGATGTTCCTTGATGATGAGGGATCGGTCTTGTTCTCGGGAACACCCGGCGCCGCACTGCTCGATGACCGGGACCTCGAGCGCTATGTCGAGCACCACAAGACACTTTCCAAGGTGACGAGAGCCGAGGCGGGCAAGCGGTTCGGCTTCGTGGACGACCCGAAGCCTTGAGAACCCGCCCGCTGACCCCGAAGCAAATACGCCGCGAACCTTGCACCGCGGCAAAAAGCTCTTTATAATCCGGCCTCTTTTTTGCACCCCGGGGCGGCGACGCGTGCATTGAGCGTGGCCGCCCGATTCGTTTCTGGAAACCGCAAAAGCAGCGAAAAGATGCCTACCGTCAACCAGTTAATGCGCCACGGGCGCGGGGCGAAGCGGCCCAAGTCGAAAGTCCCCGCGCTCGGCGGCTCGCCGCAGAAGCGGGGCGTGTGCACGCGCGTCTACACGACCACGCCGAAGAAGCCGAACTCGGCGCTGCGCAAGGTGGCGAAGGTGCGCCTCACCAACGGCTTCGAGGTGATCGGCTACATCGGCGGCGAAGGGCACAACCTGCAGGAGCATTCGGTGGTGCTGATCCGCGGCGGGCGCGTCAAGGACCTGCCCGGGGTGCGCTACCACATCGTGCGCGGGTCGCTCGACACGCAGGGCGTGAAGGACCGCAAGCAGGGCCGCTCGAAGTACGGCGCCAAGCTCGGCAAGAGCGTCTAGAGAGGACCTGAACCCGCCATGCCGCGACGCAGAGAAGTTCCCAAGCGCGAGATCCTGCCCGACCCGAAGTTCGGCAACGTCGAGGTGGCGAAGTTCGTGAACGTGCTGATGACGCGCGGCAAGAAGTCGGTCGCCGAGTCGATCGTCTACGGCGCGCTCGCCATGATCAAGCAGAAGTCGGGCAAGGACCCGGTCGAGGTGTTCTCGCAGGCGGTGCAGAACGTCAAGCCCGTGGTCGAGGTGAAGAGCCGCCGCGTCGGCGGCGCGAACTACCAGGTCCCGGTCGAGGTGCGGCCGGTGCGGCGCGTGGCGCTGTCGATGCGCTGGATCCGCGAGGCGGCGCAGAAGCGCGGCGAGAAGTCGATGACCGCGCGCCTCGCGGGCGAGCTCTCGGAAGCGGCCGAGGGCCGCGGCGGCGCGATGAAGAAGCGCGAGGAAGTGCACCGCATGGCGGAAGCCAACAAGGCCTTCTCGCACTACAGGTTCTAGGACCGACAGGAAAATGAGCGTGGCGCGCAAGACCCCCATCGAACGCTACCGGAACATCGGCATCTCGGCGCACATCGACGCCGGGAAGACGACCACGACCGAGCGCATCCTGTTCTACACCGGCGTGTCGCACAAGATGGGCGAGGTGCACGACGGCACCGCGACCATGGACTGGATGGAGCAGGAGCAGGAGCGCGGCATCACCATCACCTCGGCGGCGACGACCTGCTTCTGGAAGGGCATGGACATGTCCTATCCGGAGCACCGCATCAACATCATCGACACGCCGGGCCATGTCGACTTCACGATCGAGGTCGAGCGCTCGATGCGCGTGCTCGACGGCGCCTGCATGGTCTACGACGCGGTCGCCGGCGTGCAGCCGCAGTCCGAGACCGTTTGGCGCCAGGCGAACAAGTACCGCGTGCCGCGGCTCGCGTTCATCAACAAGATGGACCGGGTCGGCGCCAACTTCTTCAAGTCGTACGATCACATCAAGAACCGGCTGAAGGGCAACCCGGTGCCGGTGCAGATCCCGATCGGCGCCGAGGACAAGTTCGCCGGCGTCGTGGACCTGGTCACCATGCAGGCGATCTACTGGGACGATGCCACCCAGGGGATGAAGTTCGAGAAGAAGCCGATCCCGGCCGAGCTCGCCGCCGAGGCGAAGGAATGGCGCGACAAGATGGTCGAGTCGGCCGCCGAGGCGAACGAGGACCTGATGAACAAGTACCTCGAATCGGGCGAGCTCTCGGTCGAGGAGGTGAAGCGCGGGCTGCGCGTGCGCACCATCAACAACGAGATCGTGCCGATGCTGTGCGGCTCGGCGTTCAAGAACAAGGGCGTGCAGGCGATGCTGGACGCCGTGATCGACTACCTGCCCTCGCCCGCGGACATCCCGCCGGTGAAAGGCGAGAACGAGAAAGGCGAGCCCGCTTCGCGCAAGCCCGGCGACGACGAGCCGTTCGCCGCGCTCGCGTTCAAGATCATGACCGACCCGTTCGTCGGCCAGCTCGCGTTCATCCGCGTCTATTCGGGCGTACTCACCTCGGGCGACACGGTGTACACCTCGGTGCGCGGCAAGAAGGAGCGCATCGGGCGGCTGCTGCAGATGCACGCCAACGAGCGCCAGGAGATCAAGGAAGTGCGCGCCGGCGACATCGCCGCGGTGGTGGGCCTGAAGGACGTGATCACCGGCGAGACCATCTGCGACGTGAAGAACGTCATCACGCTGGAGCGCATGGAGTTCCCCGACCCGGTCATCTCCCAGGCGGTCGAGCCCAAGACCAAGGTCGACCAGGAGAAGATGGGCGTGGCGCTGGGGCGCCTCGCGCAGGAGGACCCGTCGTTCCGCGTGCGCACCGACGAGGAGTCGGGCCAGACCATCATCTCGGGCATGGGCGAGCTGCACCTGGAGATCATCGTCGATCGCATGAAGCGCGAGTTCGGCGTCGAGGCCTCGGTCGGCAAGCCCCAGGTCGCCTACCGCGAGACCTTGCGCAAGGCGGTCGAGTCCGAGGGCAAGTTCATCAAGCAGTCGGGCGGCCGCGGGCAGTACGGCCACGTGTGGCTGAAGCTCGAGCCGCAGCCGCAGGGCAAGGGCTTCGAGTTCGTCGACGCGATCAAGGGCGGCCGGGTGCCGCGCGAGTACATCCCGGCGGTGGAGAAGGGCGTCAACGAGGCGCTGCAGGACGGCGTGCTCGCCGGCTACCCGGTGGTGGACGTCAAGGCGACGCTGTTCGACGGCTCGTACCACGAGGTCGACTCGAACGAGAACGCCTTCAAGATGGCCGCGATCTTCGCGTTCAAGGACGGCATGCGCGGGGCGAGCCCGGCGCTGCTCGAGCCGATCATGGCGGTCGAGGTCGAGACGCCCGAGGAGAAGATGGGCGACGTGATCGGCGACCTGTCGGGGCGGCGCGGCGTGATCCAGGGCATGGACGACCTGCCCGGCGGCAAGGCGATCAAGGCCGAGGTGCCGCTGGGCGAGATGTTCGGCTACTCGACGACGCTGCGCTCGCTCACCCAGGGGCGCGCCACCTACACCATGGAGTTCAAGCACTACGCCGAGGCGCCGAAGAGCGTCGCGGACGCGATCATGAAGCAGGACGAGGACAACAAGGACAAGAAGTAGGAGCGAGCATGGCGAAGAGCAAATTCGAGAGGACCAAGCCGCACGTGAACGTGGGGACGATCGGGCACGTGGACCACGGCAAGACGACGCTGACGGCGGCGATGACGCACATCCTGGCGAAGAAGTACGGTGGG
>JBFLYF010000246.1:0-4837 GCA_040756795.1 Pseudomonadota bacterium | reverse complement strand
GACTACCACAAGCTGGTGCGCAGCCGCCTGCAGCGCCTGTGCGACCGGATCGAGGCCGAGGCGGGGCCGTTCCGCCACCGCGCCTTCGCCGACTCGGCGCCGGTGATGGAGGTCGAGCTCGCGGCGCGCGCCGGCATCGGCTGGCGCGGCAAGCACACGCTGCTGCTGGACCGCGAGGGCTCCTGGTTTTTCCTGGGTGAGATTTTCTGTGCGCTGGATCTGGAGCCGGATACCCCGGCAAAAGACCGCTGTGGCACCTGCGAGCGCTGCATCGACATCTGCCCGACGCGCGCCATCGTAGGGCCGTACCGCCTGGATGCGAGGCGCTGCATCTCCTACCTCACCATCGAGCACAAGAGCGCGATCCCGGAAGAGCTGCGTCCGCTCATCGGCAATCGCGTCTACGGCTGCGACGATTGCCAGCTGGTCTGTCCTTGGAATAATTTTTCCAGACCTTCAAAGGAAGAGGCGTTTGCAGCGAGAAACGGTCTGGACTGCGCCGCGCTCATCGGGCTCTTCGGCTGGACCGAGGCCGAGTTCGACGAGCGCATGCGCGGCTCGCCGATCCGGCGTATCGGCTACGAGAGATGGCTGCGCAATCTTGCGGTAGGCTTGGGCAACGCTCCGTCTTCGCCCGAGGTAATTTCTTCCTTGAAAGAAAAATCAAACCATCCATCCGAACTCGTCCGCGAGCATGTGCGCTGGGCATTGAAGCGCCATGGCGTGGCAGCCTGACCGGCTGCTTCCCGGGTTCGAGGCGCTCGAGATCGGGCAGCCGGACGACTACGACGGCCGCGTGGTCGCGACGCTGGTGCGCCTGCCCGCCGGCGCGGCGCCGCGCGGCGCGGTGCTCTACGTGCACGGCTTCATCGATTACTTCTTCCAGCGCCACCTCGCGCTTCGCTTTGCTCAAGAGGGCTACGCGTTCTATGCGCTCGACCTGCGCAAGCACGGCCGCTCGCTCCTGCCGCACCAGCACCCCTGCTTCTGCCAGGACATCGCCGAGTACTACGCCGACATCACCGCGGCGCTGCGCGCAATCGACGCGCCGGTGCTGCTCGCCGGCCACTCGACGGGCGGGCTCCTGGTTTCTCTTTACAAGAAACTCGGAGACGAGCGCGACAAGGTACGGGCGCTATGGCTGAACAGTCCTTTCTTCGATTGGCGGCAGGGACGCGGGGTACAGTTGCGAGTGGCTTCAGTCCTAGGGGAATTCTTTCCCTTCATGAACAACCCCAAGGCGGTCCTTCCCGCTTACGTGAGAAGCCTGCATCGCAACTGGGAGGGAGAGTGGGACTTCGATCTGTCCTTGAAGCCGCTCATGGGTTTTCCGGCCTACTTCGGCTGGGTGCGCGCGATCTTCGCCGCGCATGCGCAGGTGCACGCCGGGCTCGGGCTGGATTGCCCGGTGCTTTCGATGCACTCGGACGAGGCCGACATCATCCTCGGCTGGCGCGACATCGCGCGCTGGTCGCGCACGCTCGGCCCGGAGGTCAGCGTGCTCGCCTTTCCCGGCGGCCTGCACGACCTGGTGCTCTCGCGCGCCGAGATCCGCGAGGAGGTCTTCAGCCAGCTCTTCGCCTGGGCGGCACGAGCCACAGGGTGACGAGCGTGGCGAGCGCCCACGCGGCGTAGAGCGACGTGAAGACCCATTCCGGAGCCTGGTAGTAGAGCAGGCGATACGCCCAGCGGCCGATGAAGGACTCGGGGCGCACGCCGCCGCGCAGCAGGTCCTCCCACACCGTGAGCGGGCAGGCATAGCCGAGAAGCGCCTCCAGCGCCACGAACACGATGGCCGCGAGGTGAGAATAGCGGAACCAGGGATTGCGCACCCACGCCCAGCCGAGCGGCGCGCCGATCCAGACCAGGACGAGGCCGGCGGTGATGAAGGCGGCGATCAGGAAATGAAAGACGAGGAGAGCGTCAGCGAGCAATCGGACGCTTCGGATCCGCGATCCACTCGCTCCAGGAGCCGACGTAGACGCGCGAGCCGGGCAGCCCCGCGACTTCCATCGCAAGCGCGTTGTGGCAGGCCGCCACGCCGGAGCCGCAGTAGTGAATTGTTTCGTGTGAATGTCTTCCGAAAAGCACCTTCTCGAATTCGGCACGCAGAACCTCGGCCGGCTTGAACGTTCCATCCGCCTTCAGATTCTCGTTGTTGAACCGGTTCAATGCTCCGGGAATGTGGCCCGCGACCGGATCGATCGGCTCCTGCTCGCCGCGATAGCGCACCGGAGCGCGCGCATCGAGCAGCACAGCCTTTTCAGGATGCTTTTCGATTTCTTCGACCTTGATCGAAGCTGCCCGAATGTCTCCGGGATAAAGCGTTTCGGAAGTTTCCGGTACGAGTGACGTGACGGGTCTTTCTTCTGCAAGCCATTTCGCCAGGCCGCCGTCCAGCACGGCGACCGATTCATGACCGACCCAGCGCAGCATCCACCACAGGCGCGCGGCGTACGCGCCGGGGCCCTGGTCATAGCAGACGATCGTGTCGGAGGGCTTGAGCCCCTGTCGTCCCGCCCACGCGAGGAAGACTTCGGGCAGAGGCAGAGGATGCCGGCCGTTCTTTCCGGTCACGGGCCCGGAGAGGTCGCGATCGAGGTGCGCGAAGCGCGCGCCGGGGATGTGCGCCTTGCGGTATTCCTCGAGCCCCCAGTCGGGGCGGGCGAGGTCGTGGCGGCAGTCGAAGACGCGCCACTCGGGATGGCGCGCGAGCTCCGCGCCCGCGACGAGCGCCCTCAAGCCTGCAGCTCGCGCCGCACCCATTCGTGGAAGTGCACCATCGCGTCTTCCATCGGCGACTGGTAGGGGCCGGCATCGTCGCGCCCCTCGCGCCACAGCGCCCTGCGGCCGCGGTCCATGCGCCGGCAGATCTCGTCGTCCTCGCGCGCGGTCTCGGCGTAGGCCGCCTGCTGCGCCTCTACGAACTCGCGTTCAAAGAGGGCGATCTCCTCGGGGTAGTAGAACTCGACCACGTTGGTGGTGAGCTGCGGCGAGCGCGGGATGAGATGGGAGACGACGAGCACGTTCGGGTACCACTCCAGCGTCAGTCCGGGATAGTAAGTGGCCCAGAGCGCGCCGTACTTGGGCGCCTTCCCCGCGAGCTGCGCAAGGCACGCCTCGTGCCACTTGCGGTAGACGGGGGTGCCCGCCCTGGAGAAGCCTTTCTTCGCCGAGACCACCTGCACCGAATGGCGCTCGCCGTACTCGACGTGGAAATTGCCGCAGTCGGCGAAGTTGCCCAGGCCCGGGTGCACGAAGTCGACGTGATACACCTCCAAGTAGACCTCGATGAAGGTCTTCCAGTTGCAGGCGTAATCGGTGATCTCGATGCGCTCCAGCTTGTAGCCGGAGAAATCGAAGTCGGCGGCGCGCGCCATGTCGGCGAGGTCGGCGCGCGGGTCGCGCGGGCCGGCGAACAGCAGCCCGTTCCAGCGCACGAGCGGCGTCGAGGCGAGCTTCGCGCAGGGGTTCTCGGCGAACTGCGGCGCGCCGAGCAGCTCGCCTTTCAGGTCGTAGGTCCAGCGGTGCAGCGGGCAGACGATGCTCTGCAGGTTGCCGCGCCCCTCGAGCATGATCGACTGGCGGTGGCGGCAGACGTTCGAGAGCAGCGCCACGCCCCCGGCCGCATTTTCCGAGCTCCTCACCAGCACCTCGGCGTGGTCCATCCAGGCGAGCGTCTGGTAGTCGCCCACCTCGGGAACCATGAGCTCGTGCCCCTTGTAGCCGGCATCCGCCGCGAAGAGCCGCTGCTCGCGGGCGAAGATCTCGGGATCGAAGTACCACGACACGGGCAACTGGCAGCTGGCCGGCCGGACCTGCGCGAGCGATGCGATCTGCGACATGCGCTAAGTGCTTAAAGGGGCGCGATTTTACCTGAAGGCGGGTTTGACCCGCCAGCGGCTGCTGCGCTATGTTGGCAACCCCCGATGAGCAAGCCCCCCAAAGCCCCCGCCGAGTTCTCGTTCGAGAAGGCGCTCGCCGAGCTGGAGAACATCGTCGCGCGGATGGAGGAGGGCGGTCTGACGCTCGAGCAGTCGCTCGCGGCGCACAAGCGCGGCCTCGAGCTCGCCAAGCTCTGCCGCGAGCGCCTCGAGGCCGCGCAGCAGCAGGTGAAGGTACTCGAGGGCGAGGTACTCAAGCCTCTGGCGGCGGCGGCCGATGCTGGCGAGCGCGATTGAGGCGGATTTCGCCGCCTGGATGGGCGCCACGCAGGCGCGCATCGAGGCGGCGCTCGCGCGCTGCCTGCCGGGCGCGCAGCACTCCCCGGCGCGGCTGCACGAGGCGATGCGCTACGCCGTGCTCGAAGGCGGCAAGCGGGTGCGGCCGCTGCTCGGCTTCGCGGCCGGCGAGCTCGCCGGCGCCGCCCCCGAGCGGCTCGAGATCGCCGGCGCCGCGGTAGAGCTGATCCACGCGTACTCGCTCGTGCACGACGACCTGCCGTGCATGGACAACGACGTGCTGCGCCGGGGCAAGCCCACGGTGCACGTCGAGTACGACGAGGCGACCGCGCTGCTGGTGGGCGACGCGCTGCAGACGCTCGCGTTTCAGCTGCTTGCGGATTTCTCCCTTTCGGACGATCCAAAGGTGCAGCTTGAAATGGTAAAGACCCTCGCGGTCGCGGCAGGCTCGCGCGGCATGGCGGGCGGGCAGGCGATCGACCTGGAGGCGACCGGCCGGAGCCTGTCGCAGACCGAGCTCGAGTTCATGCACCTGAGGAAGACGGGCGCCCTGATCAGCGCGGCGGTGAAGCTGGGCGCGCTGTGCGCCGGCCCGTGCCCCGCGGCGCTCGAGCAGTACGCGCACCGCATCGGCCTCGCCTTCCAGGTGGTGGACG
>JBFLYF010000245.1:0-4883 GCA_040756795.1 Pseudomonadota bacterium | reverse complement strand
CTCACCGGCTGGCGGCGGCGCCGGGCGGGCCCGCCCCGCCGGCGCCCCGCGTCCTGGTGACGCCGCGCAACCTCGACAAGTTCCTCGGGGTGCGCAAGTTCACCTTCGGCATGGCGGAGAAGAAGAACCAGGTGGGCCAGGTCACGGGGCTCGCCTGGACCGAGGTCGGCGGCGAGCTGCTCACCATCGAGACCGTGACCATGCCGGGCAAGGGCAAGACCATCACCACCGGCAAGCTCGGCGAGGTGATGCAGGAGTCGATCCAGGCGGCGCTCTCGGTGGTGCGCAGCCGCTCGCGCAAGCTCGGCGTGAAGGAGGACTTCTATCAGAAGAACGACATGCACATCCACCTGCCCGAGGGCGCGACGCCCAAGGACGGGCCGAGCGCGGGCATCGGCATCGTCACCTCGATGGTGTCGATGCTCACCGGCATCCCGGTGCGGGCGGATGTCGCCATGACCGGCGAGATCACGCTGCGCGGCGAGGTGCTGCAGATCGGCGGGCTGAAGGAGAAGCTGCTCGCCGCGCACCGCGGCGGCATCAAGACCGTGCTGATCCCGGACGAGAACGTCAAGGACCTCACCGAGATCCCGGACAACGTCAAGAACCGGCTCGAGATCATCCCGGTGAAGTGGATCGACAAAGTGCTGGAGGTGGCGCTGGAGCGCGAGCCCGAGCCGCTTTCGGACCAGGTCGACGTCGCGCCGCTGCCCGCCGAGGGCGAGAAGCCGGCCACCGGCGCCGCGCTCAAGCACTAGTGAACAAGGCCGACATCATCGAGCACATCGCGCAGGCGGCCGAGATCTCCAAGTCGGCCGCCGAGCGCGCGGTGGACGCGCTCATCGGCGCGGTGAAGACCGGCCTGAAGAAGGGCGACCTGGTGACGCTGGTCGGCTTCGGCACCTTCTACGTCGGCAAGCGCAACGCGCGCGCCGGCCGCAACCCGCGCACCGGCGAGGCGCTCAGGATCGCCGCGGCGCGCGTTCCGAAGTTTCGCGCTGGCAAAGCGCTGAAGGATGCAATAAACTAGCGCCCCTTTTTCGTAGGGGCGCGGGGTGCTTAGCTCAGCGGTAGAGCGTCGCCCTTACAAGGCGAGGGTCGGCGGTTCGATCCCGTCAGCACCCACCAGAACGGAGCGGTAGTTCAGTTGGTTAGAATACCGGCCTGTCACGCCGGGGGTCGCGGGTTCGAGTCCCGTCCGCTCCGCCAATCCATTCTCACAAGTTAAGCAGCCGCTCGAGCGCCTCGCCAAGCGACGCCGCGACGCCGTCGCAATCGAGCGTTCGCACGTCGCGGCCTTCGCTGTAACCGTAGGAAACCAGCAGCACGCGGCAACCCGCGGCGCGCGCCGCCTCGGCGTCGTTCGCGGAGTCGCCGATCACGGCGGCTTCGGACGGCAGGATGCCGAGCAGGCGGCAGGCGTGCAGGCAGGGCTCCGGGTCGGGCTTGCGGCGGCCGACCTGGTCGGCCGTCACCACCGCGGCGAAGAACGGCGCGAGCCCGGTCTTTTCCAGCAGCGGCACGGTGTACGCCGCGGCCTTGTTCGTGACGCAGGCGAGGCGCAGCCCGCTGCGCCGTGCGCGCTCGAGCGCCTCTACGACGCCGGGGAAGGGCGCGCTCGAGGTGCCGTTGAGGCGCCGGTAGTGCGCGCCGAAGCCGCTCAGCGCGGCTTCGAGGCTGGCGCAGGGAAGCGGGCGCCCGGCCGCTTGCAGGCAGCGCTCCACGAGCCGCGGGATGCCGCCGCCGATGAAGTCGCGCACCGTGCCCGCCGGGAGGGCCGGGAGCCCGAGCTGCGCGAGCATGGCGTTCGCCGCCGCCGCGATTTCGGGCGCGGTGTCGAGCAGCGTGCCGTCGAGATCGAGCAGGACAGCCTTGATCATGTCGCGTAGCCTAACGCTTTCGCTCAAGGGGGAAGCATGACAGAGATGAAACGCAAGGCTTGCGCAGCGCTCCTCGCAGCGGCGCTCGCGCTGCCGGCGGCGGCGCAGACGAGCGGCCGGCAGCCGGTGCT
This sequence comes from Pseudomonadota bacterium, assembly GCA_040756795.1. Taxonomy (GTDB): domain Bacteria; phylum Pseudomonadota; class Gammaproteobacteria; order Burkholderiales; family SG8-39; genus RBG-16-66-20. The sequence goes on along the minus strand of JBFLYF010000245.1, from coordinate 2,872 downwards.
CGTGCCGCTGAAGCGCATGTCGCTCGACACCGCGCTCAAGGCCGCGCGCGCCGCCATCGACGCCTGCCGCGCCGAAGGCGTGCAGGTGGCGGTCACCGTGCTCGATCGCAGCGGCCATCCGCAGGCCGTGCTGCGCGACGTGCTCGCGCCGGATCTCACGCTTGCCGTGAGCAAGGCGAAGGCCTACGCCGCGGTGTCGTTCGTAACGCCGACTTCGCAGCTCGAGGGGCGATTCCCAGGTCCCTGGGGTCCGCCCGCGGTGGGCGGCCTGGTGCTCACCCCCGGCGGGCTGCCGATCCAGGCCGGGGGCGAGCTCGTAGGGGCGATCGGCGTGAGCGGCGCGCCTTCCGGCCAGACCGACGAGCGCTGCGCGCGCAAGGGCGCAGAGGCGATCCTCGAAGACCTCGAGCTCGGCGGCTAGCGGCGCTCCTCCTAGTAGCGCACCAGCACCCGGTATTTCAGGGTCGCGCTGCCCTCGGCGGGCACCCGGATCTTCCACTCCGCCGTTCCCGAGGCGATTCTCTGGTGCGGGTGGGATTGCTCGAGCATCCGCCAGTCGCCGGGAACGGGCTCGCGCACGACGACGGTGACGGCTTCCTTCTTGGCGTTCTTGAGCTGCAGCTCCCAGGCGCTCTCGGCGACGAAGCTCCAGGGGTGCGGGGCGTCGCGGCGCTTCCAGTCGGATTGCTTCTTCTCGGCGCTGACGTCGAACGCCTCGCCGAGCTTGAGGCGCACCTTTTCGTTCTTCGGCGTGTGGTCGATGCGATCCTCGCCCACGAACTGCGCGTTGCCCGAGGAATCCTTCTTGTAGACGCGCACCACGCCCTCCGGCATCGGCAGGCCGAGGCGCGCGGACTCGCGGTTCTCGAACTGCACGAACACGCCCACCTTCATCTTCTGGCCGGCGTTGCCGATGCTCGAGCGGTAGTAGTAGTCGCTGCCCTGGAGGACGAGCTCCTTGGCGACCGGCACTGACGACGCATTCAGCAGCGCGACCTGCTTCGCCTGGTTGTCGGCGATCGTAGTCGGGCGCGAAAGGGTGTAGAGGTGGTATTCGAACAGCGACTCCTGCCGCATCTCGCTCGCGGGCGCCGCGGCCTTGGCCGCCAGGCCGGCCGAGCGCGCCGCGTAGCGCAGCTCCTCGCGCACGCGGTTGACGTCGCCCGCCACCAGCTGCAGCTTCGCGTTCGGGTAGGCGGTGCCGCTCCGGTTGGTGAGCGTCACCCAGCCGTTGAGATCGAGCGCGCTGTCGGCGGCGTTGAGCTCGGCGACATAGTCCGCCTTCCAGGAGAGCCCGCCCGAGAGATAGGAGAGTTCCACGGTCTGCTGCCCGGCGCGCGCGCTGGCGAGCTCGGAGACAAGCGTTGGGCGGTCGCGCAGGTTCGCCGGTACGCCCTCGTAGACGATGCGCCCCGGGATGCCGGTCTCGATACGGTCGCCGATCCTGAGCACCACGCCGGCGCTCGCCGCGAGCACCGTGGCGAGCTCGGTCGACTCCGCCCCGGTGGTCGGGTGCACGCGCACGATGCGCACCTGGCGTCCCACGTTCTTCTCGAGCAGCTTGGCGGGCGTGAGCAGGTCGAAGTCGAAGTTCTGCTCGAGCAGCGCGAGCGCGCCGGGATGCGAGAGGCTGCGCAGCGCCGCGGTCTCCGGGCGCATCTGGCCGCTCACCTCGCGCAGCGCGAGGCGGTTCGCGCCCTGCTCGAGCGTGACGCGGCGCGTGTCCTTGATGAGCGCGAGGTTCTCGTTGTAGATCGTGACCGCGACCGCCTGCTGGTCGGCGAGCGTGCTCGGCCGCTCGAGCGGCGCCGCCAGGGCGGCCTGCACCGACAGGGCCGCGGCCAGCGCGGCGTGAAGACGTTTGCGTTTCATGGCTTGTTTCCTCGTGGGTTGTGGCCGACGCCAGCGTTGAACGAGGCTCGCCGCGCAAAAGGGTTAAACGCCGGGTTAAGGTAGAATAATCAATCCCTTGAAGCCGGGCGCGCACGACGCGCGCCGCCCTCCATGTTCGATTTCGTCACCAAGCACAAGCGGCTCCTCCAGATCATCCTCGCGCTGACGCTGATCCCGTTCGCGTTCTTCGGCATCGAGCACTACGCGCGCGTGACGCAGGGCGGGAACAGCGTGGCGATGGTGGACGGCGTGCCCGTGTCGCAGCGCGAGTTCGGCGACGAGCTGCGCCGGCAGCAGGAGCGGATCCGCGCCCTGTTCGGCGCGCAGGCCGACGTCTCCGAGATCGACACGCCCGAGATGCGCCTCGCGATCCTCGAGTCGCTGATCGGGCAGCGCCTGGTGCTCGCCGCGGCCGCCGACGCGAACCTGGTGATGTCCAAGGAGCAGGCGATCGCGGCGATCATGGCCTCGCCCGAGTTCCAGGAGGGCGGCAGGTTTTCTGCGGAGCGCTACAGCGCCTACCTGCGCTCGCGCGGCATGTCCGACGAGGGCAACGTCGAGCGCCTGCGCTTCGAGATCCCGGCCGGGCGGCTCGCCGGCGTGGTGACGCAGAGCGCCTTCATGCCGCGCGCGGTCGCCGAGCGGCTGCTCGCGCTCGAGGGCCAGCAGCGCGAGGTCTCGCAGGCGCTCGTCCGCGCCGATGCGTTCGCCGCGCAGGTGAAGCCCGACGAGGCGCAGGTGAAGGCCTTCTACGAGGCGAATCTCGCCGAGTACCGCAGCCCGGAGCGCGTGCGCGCCGAGTACGTCGTGCTCTCGGCCGCGGCGATGCAGGGCGCCGAGAGCGTGGGCGAGGAGGAGCTGCAGAAGGCCTACCAGGAACGCGCGTCGCGCTACGCCGAGCCCGAGCAGCGCCGCGCGAGCCACATCCTGGTGAAGACGAAAGAGGAGGCCGACAAGCTCGCCGGCGAGCTGCGCGGCG
>JBFLYF010000244.1:0-4892 GCA_040756795.1 Pseudomonadota bacterium | reverse complement strand
CTTCGCTCGCCGCGAAGCGCACGTCCGCATAGAGCGCGAGCACGAAGCCCAGGCCCGCGGCCGGACCATTGATCGCGGCGACCACGGGCTTGCCCGCCTGCAGCAGGTAGCCGAAGCGCCCGCCGTAAAGCGGCCCCACGTCCGGCCCCAGGCCCGAATGCAGGCTCTGCTGCGCGTCGCCCGCGCCGAGCGTGGAGCGCGTTCCCGGCGCGACATTCTTGAGCAAATTCAGGTCGGCGCCGGCGCAAAAGCCGCGCCCCGCGCCGGTCAGCACGATCGCGCGCACTGCCTTGTCGGCGATGGCATCGGCCATGGCACGCCTCAGGCTCTGTCCCATCGCGGCGGTAAAGGCGTTCAGCGCAGCGGGGCGATTGAGCGTGGCGATCGCGACGCCGTCTTGCACTTCGTAGAGCAGGTCTTCGTATGCGCTCATGTGATCTCCTTCAACCGGTGCTTCAGCTCGGATTTCTGCACCTTGCCCATGGCGTTCCTCGGCAGGCTGTCGAGAAACACCACGCGGCGCGGGTGCTTGTAGCGCGCAAGCCGATCCTTGAAAAGCGATCTGATTTGTTCTTCATTCATCTTTTCCCGCAACACCACGCACGCGACCGGGCTTTCGCCCCATTTCGGGTCTTCCATGCCCACGACCACCGATTCCAGGATCGCGGGACAATCCGCCAGCACGTTCTCCAGCTCCGCGGGGTAGATGTTCTCGCCGCCCGAGATGATCACGTCCTTCGAGCGCCCCATGATCCAGTGGAATCCCTCGTCGTCCACGCGCGCGAGGTCGCCCGTCCTGAACCAGCCTTCGGGGGTGAGCGCCGCGGCGGTCACCTCGGGATTGTTCCAGTAGCCGCGCATGACGTTCGGGCCGCGCACCCAGATCTCGCCGTCCACGAGCTTCACTTCGCAGTGCGGCGCGGGCTTGCCGGCGCTGCCCGCCTTGCGCACCGAATCCTCTTTCAGCAGCACGAGCGCGAGCGGCGAAGTCTCGGTGCAGCCGTAGATCTGCCCGACCTTGACGCCGCGCTCGTGAAACGCGCGGATCAGCGAATCCGGCACCACCATCGAGCCCGTGCTCACCATCTTGAGCGAGGAGAGGTCGGTGCGCCTCCACGCCGGGTGCGCGATGAGCGCCTGCATCGTGGCAGGCACGAGCGTGGAGAGCGTGGGTTTGCGCTTCGCCACGTCCTCCAGCCACAGCCCGGGATCGAAGCGCCGGTGCAGCGTCACCGTGGCGCCGGCGAGCAGCGCGGGCACGGCCTGGATGTTGAGCCCACCTACATGGAACATCGGCAGCACGTTGAGCGCATGGTCATGCTGCCCCATGTCGTGCGCGTGGATCGAGTTGAACCCGTTCCAGAGCAGCGCCGACTGCCGCAGCACCGCGCCCTTCGGCTTGCCCGTGGTCCCCGAGGTATAGACGATCAGGAGGTCGTCAGAATCCGTTCCGGCAAGCTCTGCCCTGGCTTCTTGTTCGAGCTTCCCGACCGGAATGCCGAGATCCTTTGCCCGCGTAGCAAATTCGTCATCATGAAAAATCCACTTCGGCGAGCAATCGGCGAGGATGCCCTTGTGCTCGGCCGGCGTGAGGCGCCAGTTGAGCGGCACGAAGATCGCTCCGAGGCGCGCCAGCGCGAGCAGCAAGACGAGCATTTCCGGGCTGTTGTAGCCCAGGTACGCGACGCGATCGCCTTTCTTTACGTTCAAGGCTCTGGTTGTTCTTTCGATTTCCTTCCACAGAGCTTCGTAGGTGATATCCAAGCCATCAAAATGCAAAGCCGCCTTCGCGGGGAAGTGCTGCGCCCAGCGCTCCACGATGCGCGAGAGGTTAATCGTCGGCCTCGCCGGGCTCGTAGAGCGCCTCGCGGCCGATGCGGTCCAGGCACAGCTCCGCGGTCCAGGGCAGCATCAGCGCGCCGCAGCGCGAGTCGCGATAGAGGCGCTCGAGCGGCAGGCTCTTCAGCATCGACTGGCCGCCGCAGGTGCGGATGGCGAGCGCGCACAAGGCGTTCGCGTTCTCCATGATGGTGTACTGCGCGGCGTAGGCGCGCAGGCGCGCGTCCTTGGGCGGGTCGATGCGCGCGTCCTCCAGCATGCGCAAAAAAAGCGCCCGCGTCTGCTCGAGCTTGACCCACATCTCCGCCACCGCGATCTGCTTGGTCGGGTACATGCGCCGCTTGACCGGCGGCATGCCCTCGAGCTCGCCGCGCAGGTACTTCACGGTGAACTCACAGGCGGCGATCGCGATGCCCATGTAGGTGGGGGCGAGCGTGGTGAACATGTGCGGCCAGCGGCTCGCCGCCTGGTGGTAGACGCCGCGCGGCATCATCTGCGCGTCGTCGGGCACGAGCACGTCCTTGAAGACGAGCGTGCGCGACACCGTGCCGCGCATGCCGAGCGGGTCCCAGTCGCCGGTGATGCTGAACCCCGGCGCATTCGCGGGAATGGCGAGGTACAGGGTATCGCGCATCGAAAGAACGGGCTTCTCCTCGGTGCACAGCACGCCGTAGTAATGCGCCGCGCCGGAGAGCGAGGCGAAGATCTTCTTGCCGTTGACGCGCCAGCCGCCCTCGACCTTCGCGGCGACGGTGCCGAACGGCGCGCGGCCCGCGGCCGCCGCGCTGCCCTCGGAGAAGGGCTGCGCGTAGATCGCGCCGTCCTCCACCACGCGGCCGAAGTGCACCGCGCGATAGCGCTCGTGCTCGGCCTTCTCGGCCGTCGTCATGTCGAGCGCGTCGGCGAGCGCGCCCGGCCAGAGCGTGGAGCAGGCGTGCATGTTGAAGGTGAGGGCGGTGGCGCCGCAGTACTTGCCGAGCGTCGCCGAGACGAGCGCGTAGGTGCGCAGGTCCGCGCCCTTGCCGCCGAAGCGCTCGGGCACGCACAAACCCAGCAAGCCGGCTGCCTTCAGGTCGGCGTAGTTCTCGTGCGGGAAGCTCGCCTCGCGGTCGTACTGCGCGGCGCGCTTCGCGAACCCGGGGCCGAGGGATTCGGCGAGCGCGAGGAGGTCTTCTTGCTTCTTGCTCAGCTCAACACACGAACCCGTGACGGAATAGCGCGGATCGCTCACAGGCCGTGCGCCTCGAGAAAGGAGAGCAGGGCCTGGTTGAAGGCGCCGGCGCAGTCCATGGGCCCCAGGTGGCCGCAGGTCTCGAGCCGCACGTAGCGCGCGCCCGGGATCTTCCGCGCCATCTTCTCCATGATCGCCGCGGGCGCCACCTGATCCTTCCCGCCGGAAACCAGGAGCGTAGGAACGGCGATTCGGGACAATTCCTTGCGGCGGTCGAACGTGGTGAGCAGGTGCACCGCCTTGCGGTAGGTCTCGGGCGGCACGCCCGCCATGATGCTCTCGGCGTGCTTCGAGTTGCTGCCCATCGTGCGAAGCATCGCCGCCGCGATCTCGGCCATCGGCTTTCCCGCATCGAGCGGCCCGAGGCGCGCGGCGATGAACTGGCGCCCGAACTCGCTGCCGCCCGCGAACGCCGCGCTGGTGAAGCAGAGCGCGAGCCCCTTCACGAGCTTCGGGTAGCGCACGTAAGCCTCCTGCGCCACGAAGCCGCCCATGCTGTGGCCCACGAGCACCATCGGCTCGCCGCCGAGCGACCCGATCAGGCGCGCGAGCGCCGCGCAGATCTGCTCGAGGTCGTAGGGCTCGACCATGGGGCTCGAGCCGTAGCCGGGCTGGTCCCAGGCGTGCGCGGGGTAGCCGCGCTCGGCGAAGAACGGCAGCTGCGCGTCCCAGGCATGGTGCCCGCCGCCCAGCCCGTGCAGGAAAAGCAGCGGCGTCACGCTGCGAGCGCGCCGTCTCGCACCACGGCCGCGCCGTCGAGCTCGATGGTGCAGCGGCGCAGCGGCAGGTCGAAGTGCCCGAGCGTGTGCCGGCCGGCGGCCTCGTTGGCGCCGGTCGAGTAGAGGAAATTCCCGGCGAAGGCGCGCTGCTCGGTGCCGTTGACGTCGCGCCGGTCGTAGAGCGCGAGCGCGTCCCAGCGCGCGCGCGGGTTGGTGCCCCAGCCCACGTGCGACACCGCGTAGGCCTCGCGGTCGCCCCAGGCGGCGAAGTATTCGCGCATCAGCTCCGCGTCCAGCGAGTCGCCTTCGATGCTCGTGACGTAGTCGCCTTCGATCTTCAAATGCACTGGATTTTCGACATATCGCTTGAACGTCAGATTCAGGTCCCCCGGCGCGAGCACGAGCGTGCCGTTCACGCTTCCCGCCCTCGGGAAGCACAGGCACAGGCCGCCCGGCCAGTGCGACAGCGTGCCGGGCTTCTCGGTGTAGCCCCAGACCCCGCCCACGCGCGCGCCCTCGAGCTTCACTTCGAGCTTCGTGCCGGCGGGGGAGGTGACCGTCATCCGCTTCGCCTCCTTCAGCAGGCGCATGCCCGCCCTCACCTTCTGCTCGTCGGCGGGGGAGGGCGCGAGGCGCTCGAGCACGTCGGGATGCTCGTTGGAGATGTAGAGCACCCGCGCCCCGCCCTTCAGGATCTTGGGCAGCTCGGCGGCGTGCATCAGACCTTCCACCGTGCAGTCGGCCACGAACACCGCCCCGGCGAGCGCGGCGATGGCGGGCGCGAGATCCTGCAGCGCGACCGACGCGCCGGTCGAGCGGATCGGCACCGGCGCGGTCTGGCGCGGCGTAGGCACGATCACGTGGAAGGGCCGCGCGCCGAGTCGCGCGAGCGCGAGCTCGGCGAGATGCACGGGGAGGGCGCGCGACTGCGTCTCGGAAAGCACCGCGCAGGCATCGCCCGGCGCGACCTTGCAGCGCGCGAACACGTCGGCGAAGAGGTCGATCCACTTGGCTTCGATGCGGTCGGCGATCATTTGCGCTGGGTCAACGGGTAGCCCGGATAATACCGTGTAGAATCAAGTGTCAATGATCGTCTTCGATCT
>JBFLYF010000243.1:0-4904 GCA_040756795.1 Pseudomonadota bacterium | reverse complement strand
GTCGAGGCGGCGAGCGCCGAGGCGGCGCGGGCCGAGGCGCAGCACGCGACCCGCCAGCGCAAGCTGCACGAGGCGCAGATCGAGTCGCTCAAGCGCAGCCAGGCGCGCGAGCGCTCGGCGCAGATCGCCGCCGAGCTGCGCGAAGTCGAGGCCGAGGCCGGCCGCGACCAGGCGGCGTTCGCGGAAGCGGGCGACACCGTTCGCCTCGCCGAGGAAGAGATCCGCGAATGGGGCGGCAGGCTCGAGGCCGCGCAGGCGGCGCACCAGGCCGCCGAGGGCGCGTTGTCCGGGCAGCGCGTGCGCACGCAGCAGGCCGAGCGCGAGGCGCAGGATGCGGTCTTCGGCGAGCGCGAATGCACCGCCAAGATCGCCGAGATCGACAATTCGGTGCGCATGATCGACCAGCAGATCGGCCGCGCCGAGGGCGAGGTCGGGCGCCTCACCTCGGAGCTGGCCGTGGATCCGATCCCCGAGGTGCGCCGGGCGCTCGACGTGGCGGTCGAGGCCCGCATGGGAAGCGAGAAGACCCTGGGCGCGGCGCGCGACGCGGTCGAAGCCGCGGCCGCGGCGCTGCGCTCGCTCGAGGAAGAGCGCCTGCGCATCGAGGGCGGCCTGGCGCCGCTGCGCGAGCGGGTGAACGAGCTGCGGCTGAAGGAGCAGGCGGCGAGGCTCAATGGCGAGCAGTTCGAGGCCCAGCTGCGCGAGGCGAACGCCGACGAGGCCGCGCTCGCCGCGGCCGCCGAGGATGCGCCGCGGCCCGCGTCGCTCCAGGGGGAGCTGACGCGGCTCGGCCAGGCCATGAACGAGCTGGGCGCGGTCAACCTCGCCGCGGTGGAGGAGCTGGCGAGCAGCCAGGAGCGCAAGGCGTTCCTGGATTCGCAGTCGGCGGACCTCGAGGAAGCGGTGAAGACGCTCGAGGACGCGATCCGGCGCATCGACCGCGAGACGCGCGAGCTGCTGCGCGAGACCTTCGAGGCCGTCAACCGCCACTTCGGGGCGCTGTTCCCCGTCCTGTTCGGCGGCGGCGACGCCAGGCTCATCATGACCGGCGAGGAGATTCTCGATGCGGGCGTGCAAGTGATGGCGCAGCCGCCGGGCAAGCGCAACAGCACCATCCACCTGCTCTCGGGCGGGGAGAAGGCGCTGACCGCGATCGCGCTGGTGTTCGCCATGTTCCAGCTCAACCCGGCGCCCTTCTGCCTGCTCGACGAGGTGGACGCGCCGCTCGACGACAGCAACACCAACCGCTTCTGCGACCTGGTGCGCAGGATGTCGGCGCAGACCCAGTTCCTGTTCATCAGCCACAACAAGATCACGATGGAGATGGCCGCCCAGCTGATCGGGGTGACGATGCCCGAGTCCGGGGTGTCGCGCGTGGTCGCGGTCGACATCGAGGAGGCGCTGCGCATCCGGGAGGAGCTCGCGGCCTGAGCGCGCCATGAGCGAGCTTCAGATCGGGCTGCTCGCCATCGGGGCGCTGGTCGTGGCGGGCGTCCTCGCCTACAACCGGGTCCAGGAGCGCGGCGCGCGGCGCGCCGCCGAGCAGGCGTTCCGCTCCGCGCATGCCGACGTGCTGCTCGAGGGCGCTGCGCGGGAGCGCGCCGTTCCGCAGGAGGCGCTTCGCCCTGCGCCGCGCGCCGCCGTGCCCGACGAGACGGCCCGGCCGGACGAGCGCATCGACTACGTGGTGAGCCTCGCGCTCGCGCAGCCGGTCGCGATCGCGGCGATCCACGAGCACTGGAGGCCGATCGAGCGGCGCCATGCGCCGCGCGCGCTGCTCGCCGGCTCGGAGGACGGCAGATCCTGGCGCGCCGGCCTGCAGCTGGTGTCGCGCGAGGGCGCGGTGGGCGAGGCCGACCTGATCGAGTTCCGCTCCGCGGTGGAGTCGCTGGCGGCCGGGATCGGCGCGCAGGTCGCGGCGCCGGAGATGCGCGCCGCGGTCGACGCGGCACGCGAGCTGGACACGTTCTGCGCCGAGGCCGACGTCCAGGTCGTGGTGCACGTGACCGGCGGCCCGTTCGCCGGGACCAAGATCCGCGCCGCCGCCGAGGCGAGCGGCCTCGCGCTCGAGCCGACCGGGAGGTTCGCGCTGCGCGACGACCGGCAGCGGCTGCTGTACACGCTCGCGGCGCACGACGGCACGCCGTTCACCGCAGAGACGATGCGTGAGGCCGCGCCGCAGGCGCTCACCCTCGCGCTCGAGGTGGCGCGCGCGCCCGACACCCGGCGCAGCTTCGATTCCATGACGCGGCTCGCGGCGCAGCTGGCCGCGCTGCTCGGCGGGCGCATGGCGGACGACAACGGCAACGTGCTCGACGAGCGCGGCGTCGCCGCGATCGCCCAGCAGCTGGATGCGGTGCGCGCGAAGCTGGAAGCGCGCGGCATCGCCCCGGGCAGCGCCGCGGCGCTGCGCGTGTTTTCCTGAATATGCGGATTCCGGAACCCATACGTGCGAAAGCCAGGGAGCTCCGAAAAGAAATAGAGCGCCACAACTATCGCTACTACGTCCTGGATGCGCCCGAGATCCCGGATGCCGAGTACGACCGCCTGTTCCGCGAGCTCGTCGCGCTGGAAGAAGCGCATCCCGGGCTGAAGAGCGCGGATTCGCCGACCCAGCGGGTCGGCGCCGCGCCCCTCCCGGAGTTCGCGGAGGTGAAACATCGCACGGCGATGCTGTCCCTGAGCAACGCCTTCGGCGAGGAAGAGGTTCGCGCGTTCGACCGGCGCGTGCGCGAAGCGCTCGGCGTAGACGCGGTGCAGTACCTGGCAGAGCCGAAGTTCGACGGCCTGGCGGTGAGCCTGAGCTACCGCGACGGCGTATTCGTCCAGGGCGCGACCCGCGGCGACGGCGCGACCGGAGAGGACGTGACGCCGAACTTGCGCACGGTGCGCTCGATCCCGCTCGCGCTGCGGCGCGCGCCGGAGGCCGAGGATCTCGAGGTGCGCGGCGAAGTGATCCTCTACCGGGACGACTTCGAGAAGCTGAACCGGCGCCAGCGCGAGGCGGGCGAGACGGAGTTCGTCAATCCGCGCAACGCCGCGGCCGGCGCGCTGCGCCAGCTCGATTCGCGCATCACGGCGCGGCGGCCGCTGCGCTTCTTCGCCTACGGCGCCGGATTCGTCGCCAGAGCCCGTTGGAAGACGCATTCGGAACTGCTCGATCGGCTCGCGGAGCTGGGTTTTGCGGTCAGTCCGCTGCGCAGGCAGGTCGAGAATGCAGAGGGTTTGCTGGGGTATTTTGAAGGCATGGGAAAGCAGCGAGATCGGCTTCCCTACGCCATCGACGGCGTCGTCTACAAGGTGAATCGGCTCGACTGGCAGGAGCGGCTCGGCCACGTGGCGCGCGCGCCGCGCTTCGCGCTGGCGCACAAGTTCCCGGCCGAGGAGCAGACGACGGAGGTGCTCGGCATCGACGTGCAGGTCGGCCGCACCGGCACGCTGACCCCGGTGGCGCGGCTGAAGCCCGTGTTCGTGGGCGGCGCCACGGTGACCAACGCGACCTTGCACAACGAGGACGAGTTGCGCCGCAAGGACGTGCACATCGGGGACACCGTGGTCGTGCGGCGTGCGGGGGACGTCATTCCCGAAGTGGTTTCCGTCCTGCGTGAGAAACGTCCGGCACACGCAAAAGCATTCGCGATGCCCAAGAAGTGTCCCGTGTGCGGCTCGCCCGTCGTTCGGCTGCCGGGGGAGGCCGCGACGCGCTGCACGGGCGGCCTCTCCTGCGGCGCGCAGCGCAAGCAGGCGCTGCTGCATTTCGCGAGCCGCCGCGCGATGGACATCGAGGGCCTGGGCGAGAAGCTCGTAGACCAGCTCGTGGAGCGGGAACTGGTGCGCAGTCCCGCCGACCTGTACGGGCTCGACGCAAGGACGCTGGCGGGCCTGGAGCGCATGGCGGAAAAGTCGGCGCAAAACGTGATCCAGGCGATCGAGCGCTCGCGCGCGGCCGGCCTGGATCGCTTCGTCTACGCGCTCGGCATCCCGGGCGTGGGCGAGGAGGTGGCCAAGATCCTGGCGCGGCATTTCGGCGCGCTGGCGGCGCTGCTCGGCGCCGACTGGCGCGCGCTCGCCGGGGAGAAGGAGCGCGTGCGCAAGGACAATGCCCGGCGCAAGCGCAAGGGCGAGGCGCCGCTCGAGGTGCCGCTGGAGGGCGTCGGCCCCGAGATCATGGAAAGCGTGGAAAAATTCGTCCGCGAAGCCCGCAACCGCAAGGTGATCGACCGCCTCGCTGCTGCGATCCGCGTGCGGGACGTGCAGGCGACGTCGGGCGCCGGGGGCCGCGCGAAGACCTTCGTGCTCACTGGTACTCTTCCGGGGATGACGCGGGACGAGGCGCGCACACTGATCGAGGCCCACGGGCACAAGGTGGCCGGGTCGGTGTCGAAGAAGACGGACTACGTGGTTGCGGGCGCCGGGCCCGGCAGCAAGCTCGAGGAGGCGCGCGCGCTCGGCGTCGCGGTCCTGGACGAAGACGGATTGAAGAACCTGCTGAAGAAGGGCTGAGCCTCATGCGCCGCAAGATCACCAAGGCGGTATTTCCGGTGGCCGGGCTCGGCAGCCGCTTCCTTCCGGCCACCAAGGCGAGCCCGAAGGAGATGCTGCCGATCGTCGACAAGCCGCTGATCCAGTACGCGGTGGAGGAGGCGGCCGCCGCGGGCATCACCGACATGATCTTCGTCACCGGCCGCAACAAGCGCGCGATCGAGGACCACTTCGACCTCAACCCCGAGCTCGAGGCGGCGCTCGAGCGCAAGCCGCTGCTGCAGCAGGTCGCGCGGGGCGTGCTGCCGCCGGGCTGCCGCTGCATCTACATCCGGCAGGCCGAGCCGCTCGGCCTCGGCCACGCGGTGCTGTGCGCGCAGCCGGTCGTGAACGGCGAGCCCTTCGCGGTGCTGCTCGCCGAC
>JBFLYF010000242.1:0-4927 GCA_040756795.1 Pseudomonadota bacterium | reverse complement strand
CGCGCGCGAGCGCCACGCGGCGCGCCATGTCGCCGGAGAGCGCCGAGGGCATCAGGTGCGCGGCGCCGCGCAGGCCGACCGCTTCGAGCTTGAGCAGCACCAGGTCCGCGATCAGGTCCTCCGGCAGGTCGGTATGCTCGCGCATCTGGAAGGCGACGTTGTCAAACACCGTCATGTCGGTGAAAAGCGCCCCGAACTGGAACAGCATGCCCATCTTCCGGCGCAGCGCGAAGATTCCCTTCGCGTCGAGCCGATCGAGCCCCTGGCCGAGCACCCGCGCGCTGCCGGCGTTCGCCTTGAGCCAGCCCGCGATGATGCGCAGCAGGGTCGTCTTGCCGCAGCCGGACTGGCCCATGATCGCGACCACCCCGCCGCTGCCGATGCGCAGGCTGACGTCGTCCAGCACCGGGCGCGCGGCATCGTAGCCGAACGTCAAGTGCTCGATCTCGACAATGGAGGGGCTCGCCACGGCGGGAGGGTGCGCAACGGAAGCCGGGATTATAGTATCGGCCGCATGGAGGCCGAAGCCGTCCCCGCCGGCGTGGCGAGCGCGCCGGCGCTGCGCGCCACCGGCCTGGCCAAGCGCTACGGCGCGCGCCGGGTGCTGCAGGGCGTGGATCTGGAGCTCGCAGCCGGTGGCGCGCTCGGCCTGGTGGGCGTCAACGGCGCCGGCAAGACGACGCTCCTCAAGTGCGCCTTGGACCTGTGCGCCTTCGAGGCCGGCAGCGTCGAGATTTTCGGCGTCCCCAGCCGGCTCGCCCGCGCGCGCGCGCGCCTTGCCTACGTCCCGGAGCGCTTCGTGCCGCCGTACTACCTGCGGGGGCGCGAGTTCCTCGAGATGACGCTCGCGCTCGCCGGCGTGGCCTACGTGCCGGCGCACGCCCGGGCGCTCGCCGCCGAGCTCGAGCTCGAGCCGCAGGCGCTCGAGCGGCCGGTGCGCCAGCTCTCGAAGGGGATGACGCAGAAGCTCGGCCTTGCCGCGGCGTTCCTTCTCGAGAGGGACGTGTACGTGCTCGATGAGCCGATGAGCGGCCTCGACCCAGCCGGGCGCGCCGCGGTGAAAGCGGTGCTCGCGCGCCTCGGCAAGGCGGGCCGGGCGCTGCTGCTCACGTCGCACGTGCTCTCGGACGTCGAGGAGCTGTGCGCCACGATCGCGGTTCTCGACCGCGGCGCGGTGCCCTTCCGCGGCACCCCGGCGGAGCTGTGCGCGCGCTTCGGCGAGCGCAGCCTCGAGCGCGCCTTCCTCCACTGCATCCGAAGCGGTGCGCCAAGCGATGCCGAGCACGCTCCAGTCCGCGCCTGAGGGCCGTGCGCGCCTGCTCGTGGTCGACGATGATCCGCTCATCACCGATACGCTTGCGTTCGCGCTGGGCGCGGAGTTCGAGGTGCATACCTGCGACTCGCGCCAGCACGCGGTCGACCTGCTGCGCCAGCTCGCCGAGCCGCCGCAGCTGGCGCTGGTCGACCTCGGCCTGCCGCCGACGCCGCACGCGCCCGACGAGGGCTTTCGCCTGATCTCCGACCTGCTCGCGCACTCTCCCCGGATGCGCATCTTCGTGCTCTCCGGGCAGAGCGACGCCGCGCACGCGCGCCACGCGCGCGCGCTCGGCGCGGCCGAGTTCATCGCCAAGCCCTGCGACCCGGCGGCGCTCAAGAGGGTGCTGGCGCGCGCGCTCGCGGTGCGCGCGGTCGAGCTCGAGCGCGCGCGCGGCGCCGAGGAGCTGATCGGCCAGAGCCCGGCGCTGCTGAAGCTCAAGAGCCAGCTCGCGCAGTTCGCCGACTCGCGCTTCCCGGTGCTGATCGAGGGCGAGTCGGGCAGCGGCAAGGAGCTCGTGGCGCGCAGCCTGCACCGGCTCTCGGCGCGCGCCGACAAGCCCTACTACGCGCTCAACTGCGCCGCGATCGCGCCCACCCTGGTCGAGCCGACGCTGTTCGGCTACGCCAAGGGCGCGTTCACCGGCGCGCTCGCCAACAAATCGGGCTATTTCGAGGACGCGCGCGAAGGGACGCTGTTCCTCGACGAGATCGGCGAGCTGCCGCTCGAGATGCAGGCGAAGCTCCTGCGGGTGCTGGAGAACGGCGAGTACCAGCGCGTCGGCGAAACCGCGAGCCGCGTCTCGGGGGCGCGCGTGATCGCCGCCAGCAACCGCGACCTGCGCCAGGAGGTGAGGAAGGGCGCGTTCCGCGCCGACCTGTACCACCGCCTGTCGGTGTTCACGCTCGGGGTGCCGCCGCTGCGCGAGCTCGAGGGCGACCGGCTGCTGCTGCTCGAGCACTTCCGCCGCTTCTACGCCGAGCAGTCCGGGGTGCAGCCGTTCACGCTGGATGAGGCCGCCGAGCGGCGCTGGCTGGCGTACGCCTTCCCGGGAAACGTGCGCGAGCTGCGCAACATCGTGATCCGGCTCACCACCAAGCACGCCGGCCGCAGGCTCTCGGTCACGGAGCTCGAGCCCGAGCTCGACGTCGAGTCGGTCGCGCCGGCCGCGGCCGAGGAGGACCTCGCCGGGCAGGCGCAGCGACACCTCGAGCGCAGCCGCGGCGTGCGCCTGGACGAGATGCTGCGCGCGGTCGAGCGCGGCTACATCGAGGCGGCGCTCAAGCTCACGCGCGGCAACGTCAGCCAGGCGGCGAAGCTGCTCGGCATCAACCGCACGACGCTCTACTCGCGGATGAACCAGCCGGAAGAGAAAGACAAGTAGCGTGGCGCTCTATCTCGAGCATTTCGGCCTGAAGGAGGCGCCGTTCCGCATCACGCCGCACACCGACTTCTTCTACGAGGGCGCCGACCGCGGGGCGACGCTCGAGGGCCTGATGTACGCGATCCTGCACGACGAGGGTATCGTCAAGGTGAGCGGCGAGATCGGCAGCGGCAAGACCACCCTGTGCCGCGTCCTCATGGAGCGGCTGCCGCCCGAGGTCGAAACCGTGTTCCTCGCCAACCCCTCGTATTCGCGCGCCGAGATCCTGCAGGCGATCGCCGAGGAGCTCGGGGGCGCCGGCGGCGAGGCCGCGGGCACGCTGCGCGCGCTGCAGGAGCAGCTGATCGGGCTCTACGCGAGCGGCCGCCGCGTCGTGGTGCTGATCGACGAGGCGCACGCCATGCCCGAGGAGACGCTCGAGCAGGTGCGGCTGCTCTCGAACCTCGAGACCAGCCGCCACAAGCTGCTGCAGATCGCGCTCTTCGGCCAGCCCGAGCTCGACCAGTCGCTCGCCAAGCGCTCGATGCGCCAGCTGAAGGACCGCATCACGCACAGCTTCCGCACGCGGCCGCTGGACGAGCAGGAAGTCGCGAAATACATCGCTTTCCGCATGCACGCCGCGGGCTATCGCGGCGCCGAGGCGTTTTCGCCGGCCGCGCTCGCGGCCATCGCGCGCGCATCCGGCGGCCTCACGCGCCGCATCAACGTGCTCGCCGACAAGGCGCTGCTCGCGGCGTTCGCGGCGAACACGCGCTCGGTGACGCCGCGGCACGTGCGCGCGGCGGTGGCCGACTCCGATTTCGCGCCGCTCGCCGAGCGCCGGCCGCTCGCGCTGAGGGCCGCGATCGCGCTCGCCCTGGTCGGGCTGGGCGCGGCCGCGGGCGCGGGGGCGCTGTTGCTGCTGCAGGAGCCGGAGCCAGAGGCACCGTTGATCGGCGCGCCGGCCGCACCGCCCGAGGCCCGCGCCACGCCCGCAGCACAGCCTACGGCCGCCACGCCGCTGCCCGCCGAGCCGCCGCGTCCCGAGGAGATCAAACCACCTGCCGCGGCCGAGCCCCCGCCCGCGCCGCCCGATCCGATCGCGGTCCCGCTTGCCCCGGAGCAGCTGCGGCGCTTCGCCGGCTACGCCGCCGGCGGCAACCGCCTGTTGCGCGAGCGGCTCGCCGCGACGCGCGAGCGGCTCATCGCCGAGCCCGATGCGAGCTTCAGCGTGGAGCTGTTTCTCACGGAAAACAGCGACGCCGCGCGCACCGAGCGATTTCTTGTCCGCGCGCGCGAGCTGGTGCCGCTCGAGGACGTCTACGTCATTCCCGTGGCCACCGGCGCGCGCTACTTCCTGCGCGTGACCTACGGCGCGTTTGCCGATCGCGATGCCGCCGCCGAGGCGGCCCGCCGGCTGCCGCCCAAGTACCAGAAGGCGTTCCAATTCGAACTGCGCAGCTTTGCCGAGCTCCGCGGCGCGATTTGAGCCACGTCAGGGGTCAGAAAACGTCATAACGACAGAAACTTAGACAACTTTCCTCAGGCGCGAAGCGTGCTATGCTAGCCGGCATGCAAGGGACTCGGGGAGGGTACCGGCAGGCAGCCAAGATAAGCGCCGCGGCGCTCGCGCTTGCGCTCGCCGGTTGCGCGCAGACCCCGCTCAAGCCCTCGCCCGCCCACATCCGCGCCGAGCAGCCGCAGCCCGAGGGCACGATCCCGGCGCCGGTGCAGATCGCGCCGGTGCTGCCCGCCCCGCGCGCCGCGCCGCGGGCCGAGACCTACAGCGTGGTGGTGAACAACGTGCGCGTGCAGGAGCTGCTGTTCGCGCTGGCGCGCGACGCCAAGCTGAACGTCGACATCCACCCGGGGGTCACCGGGTCGGTAACGCTGAACGCGATCGACCAGACGCTGCCGCAGCTGCTCAGCCGCATCGCCAGGCAGGTCGACATGCGCTACGAGATCGATGGCACGACGCTGAGCGTGATGCGCGACACGCCCTACCTGCGCGTCTACCGCGTCAACTACGTCAATCTCGTGCGCGACACGCAAAGCCAGGCCAACCTGTCGACCCAGGTGAGCGGCACGACCAGCGGCGGGGGCGCAGGCGGCAGCGCGGGCGCGCAGAACAACTCCACCTCGATCATCAAGACGACCTCGGTCAACAAGTTCTGGGACACGCTGGTGGCCAACATCAAGGACATCCTGCGCGAAACCGACAAGATCGTGCCGCTCTCGCCGCCGGCGGC
>JBFLYF010000241.1:0-4939 GCA_040756795.1 Pseudomonadota bacterium | reverse complement strand
GACGCCGCTCGGGCGCATCGTCAACGAGTACATCGCGCTCTTCGAGCAGTTCCGCGCCGAGCCGGCGGCGCCGGAGCGCGCCCCCTATCCGGGCGATCCGCGGCGCCTCGCGAACGAGCTGAAGGCGAACTGCTATTTTCTCGACGCCTCGCTCGCCGGCTGCTGCGAGGTGCCGCGTTCGGCGTGGCTCGGAGCCCCGCTCGAAGGCCATCGCCATGCGCTCGCGGTCCTGGTCGAGTACGGCCGCGACCCCGAGCCGGACAACCTCGCGGCGCAATGGGTGCGCGGCAGCGAATACGACTGCGCGCTGCTGCGCGCCGCGGAAATCGCGCTCATCTCGGCGGCGTTCCTGCGCCGCCTCGGGTTCGAGGCGACCGCGCATACGCGGGACAGGACCGACGTCGTGCACGCGCAGGTGCTCGCCGCGGCGGGGCTCGTTTACGCCGACCTGGAGGCGCCGTTCATCGGCAAGCGCTACGCCTCCTGTGTCGTGACGACTTCGGAGCCGTTGGCTCCCGACCGGAGCCTGTCCGGAAGAAAGAGCCCGCTCGAGGGCGGCCTGGGCTGGTGGCTGGGGCTGGGCGGGACGCAGACGTGGTGGGAGCGATGGCTCGCGGCGCGCCGGCCGAGCGACGCCAGCCGGTTCCCGATGGAGCGGATCCGCCGCGTGCCGGAGACGACGACGCTCATCCTGGAGGACGAAGTGCCGCGCGTGCCCAAGCGCGCCAATTTCTTCACCCGCGCGCTCGCGGGCGACCTGGGCGACAAGGCGCAGCGCGAGCGCTGGCGCTTCGCCTACAAGACGCCGCTCGCCGACGCCTACGTGAAGCTGATACGGGCAATGGTGCCGCTCCAGGGCGGGGAGACCTCGGGGCGAGTTGACGATGCCACGCGTGATCCGGAGAAAAATGCCAGAGCGATAAAGGCTCTCCTGTATTACCTCGGCGCCGACATGGTCGGCGCGTGCGAGGCGAGGCCTTACGCGTGGTACTCGCACCAGGACGACGGCACGCCGATCGCGCCCTACCACAGGAGCGCACTGGTGATGCTTGTAGACCAGGGCTTCGAGACCATGGAGGGCGCCTCGGGCGACGACTGGATCTCGGGCGCGCAGTCGATGCGCGCCTACATGCGCGGCGGCGAGATCTGCGGCGTGGTCGCGGCGTTCATCCGGAGCCTGGGCTGGCCGGCGCGCTCGCAGACCAACGCCGACTCGGATGTGCTGCAGCTGCCGCTGGTGCTGCTCGCCGGGCTGGGCGAGCTCTCGCGCATCGGCGAGCTGGTGCTCAATCCCTTCGTAGGGCCGCGCTTCAAGAGCGCGGTGGTGACCACCGACCTGCCGCTCGCGTGGGATGCGCCGATCGACTTCGGCCTGCAGGACACCTGCGCGAAGTGCATGAAATGCGCGCGCGAGTGCCCTTGCAGCGCGATCTCCACGGGCGAGAAGGTGATGTTCAACGGCTACGAGATGTGGAAGCCCGACGTCGAGCGCTGCACGCGCTATCGCGTCACCAACCCGCACGGCTCGGCCTGCGGCCGCTGCATGAAGACCTGCCCCTACAACCACGAAGGGCTGCTCGCGCACCGCGCGCTGCTGTGGGCCGCGATCCGCCTGCCCTGGACGCGGCGCGCGATCGTGCGCCTGGACGACCGCGTCGGCAACGGCTCGATCAACCCGGCCAAGACCTGGTGGTCCGACCTGGAGATCGCAGAGGGCAAGGTCGTCGCGCCGCGGGGAACCAACCGCCGCGGCCTTTCGCCGGACAAGGTGCTCAAGGCGCAGGAAATCGCTTACTATCCCGCCGCCGCGATGCCGCCGCCCGACGCCAAGGCACCGGTGGCGGTGGACCGCAAGGCGGCGCTTGCCGTGCAACCCGAAACGCCCGCGGCTGCGCGGGCCAGAAGGAGAGCGAACCCGTGAGCCGAAACCTTTTTGTCGCAATTGCCCTGGTTGTGGCCTCGCTGCCCGCCGCGGCGCAGGACTGGCCGGCGAAGCCGGTGAAGTTCGTGGTGCCTTTCCCGCCCGGCGGCTCGGTCGATCCGCTGGCGCGCCTGTTGGGCGTGAAGCTCGGTGATTCGCTCAAGCAGCAGTTCATCGTCGAGAATCGCTCTGGCGCGGGCGGCTCGATCGGCACCGCGTATACCGCCAAATCCGCGCCGGACGGCTACACCTTCGTGTTCGTGTTCGATTCGCATGGCGTCAACCAGGCGCTGATCCGCAATCTGTCGTACGACGCGGCGAAGGACTTCGCGCCGGTCATGCTGGTCGGCACCGCGCCCTACGCCATCGCCACGCAGGCGGGCAAGCCCTGGAAGTCGTTCGCCGAGGTGGCGAGCGCCTCGAAGGCGAAGCCCGAGTCGGTGACCGTGGGCTCGATCGGCAACGGCACCATCGGCCACCTGCTGCTCGTGATGGCGCAGCAGGCGGGCGGCTTCAAGCTGACGCACGTGCCGTTCGCCGGCGGCGGGCCGATGAACCAGAACATCCTCGGCGGGCAGGTCGAGATGGGGATCGGCTCGGTGGCGCTGCTCACGCCGCAGGTGAAGGGCGGCAAGATGCGCGCCATCGCGACGACCGGGGAGAAGCGCGCCGCCACCATGCCCGACGTCCCTACGCTGATCGAGCAGGGCTTTCCCGGCCTTACCGCCTACGCCTGGTGGGGCGTCTTCGCGCCAGCGGGCACGCCGAAGGCGATCGTCGACAAGCTCAACGGCGAGCTCGCGAAGGCGCTCGGCCTGCCCGACGTACGCAAGACGCTCACCGAGTCGCTCGGCATGGACCTGGTCGCCAGCAGCCCGGAAGCGCTCGGCAAGTGGAACGCGGGCGAGATGGGGAAGTGGGGCAAGGTCGTCAGGGACAACAACATCCGCACCGATTGAACCGCTGAAGCTCGCGATCCTCGACGACTACCAGCGGCTCGCGCTGCGGCTCGCCGACTGGGAGCGGCTGCGGCGGCGCGGCTGCGAGATCTCGGTGTTCGACCGCGCCTTCGCCTCGGCAGAGGAGGCGGCGGAGAGGCTCGCGCCTTTCGAGATCCTGGTGCTGATGCGCGAGAGAACGCCGTTTCCGCGCGCGCTGATCGACCGATTGCCGAAGCTCGGGTTCATGGCGCTCACGGGGCTGCGCTCGGCGAGCCTCGACCTCGCGGCCTGCAGCGCGCGGCGCGTCCCGGTCGCCAACACCCGGCCGGGGCGCACCGGCGCGGTCACCGCCGAGCTCGCCTTCGGCCTGATCCTCGCCGCGGCGCGCGATTTCGCGCGCGCCGAGCGCAACGTGCGCGCCGGGCGCTGGCACGAGGGCCTGCGCGGCGGCACGATCCTCGAGGGCAAGCGCCTCGGCATCCTCGGCCTGGGCAAGCTCGGCGGCCGCGTCGCCGGCTACGCGCGGGCCTTCGGCATGGAGGTGGTCGCCTGGAGCCAGAACCTGACGGCCGATCGCGCCGCCGAGGCGGGCGCACGGCTCCTGGAAAAGGACGAGCTGCTGCGCAGCTCGGACTTCGTCACCATCCACCTCGTGCTCTCGGAGCGCACGCGCGCGCTGCTCGGCGCGCGCGAGCTGGCGCTGATGAAGCCGGGCGCGGTGCTGGTCAACACCTCGCGCGGGCCGATCGTGGAGGAGAAGGCGCTGCTCGATGCGCTCGCGAGCGGGCGCCTCGCGCACGCCGCGCTCGACGTCTACGACCGCGAGCCGCTGCCGCCCGGGCATCCGCTGGCGAAACTCGAGAACGTGACGCTGCTGCCGCACCTCGGCTATGTGAGCGAAGAAGTGCTGGCGAGCTTCTGGACCGACTGCATCGAGAACGTCGAGGCCTGGCTCGACGGCAAGCCGATCCGCGTCCTCAACCCCGAGTCGCTGCAGTAGCCGCCGGTGACGCGGATTCCCCGCTCGCTCGGGATCGTCCTGCTGCTGGTCATCGCGACGACCTTCGGCGCGAACCACGTCGCCGCGCGCGTCGCCTTCGAGCACGGCGCCAATGTCACCACCGCCGTTGCCCTGCGATCGAGCGGTACTGCCGTCTTCGTCTTCACGCTGCTGCTCCTGTCCGGGACGTCATTCAGAGTCAAGGCGAGAACGGGAGTGCATGCCGTCGTCACCGGGCTGCTGCTCGCGGCGCAAAGCTACTGCCTTTACTCTGCGGTCGCCGTAATCCCGGTGGCGCTCGCGCTGCTCGCCTTCAATACCTACCCGATGCTGCTCGCGCTCCTGTCCTGGGCCGCGGGCGGCGAGCGGCCCGAGGCGCGCACGCTCGCAGCCATGCCGGTGGCGCTGGCGGGCCTCGCGCTGGCGCTGGATGTCTGGGGAAAAGGGGGTGACATGGCCGGGCGCTGGACCGAGATCGGCGCAGGCGTGCTCTGGGCCACGGGCGCCGCGGTGTCGTTCGCCGCTGTGCTCTACCTCACCACGCGCTGGCTGGGGCACATGGACGGCCGGCTGCGCAGCTTCTTCATGATGTGCACGATCTCGGTCGTGACGCTGGCGGGCGGCGCGGCCGCGGGCGACTTCAGGCTACCGGGCGACGCCACCGGCTGGCTCGCGCTCGCGGCGCTCACCGCGCTCTACGGCGTCGCGATCACGGCGCTGTTCGTGCTGCTGCCGCACCTCGGCGCGGTCAACAACGCCGTGGTGCTCAACTTCGAGCCGATCGCGGTGCTCGGCCTCGCTTGGGTGATCCTCGACCAGGCGATCGCGCCGCTGCAGGTCCTCGGCGCCTTCGTCGTCGTAGGCGCCGTCATGCTGCTCGGCATGGGAAGGCGCGGGCCGTGACCCGCCTGTGCCTGGTGCGCCACGGCGAGACCGCCTGGAACGCGGAGCACCGCGTGCAGGGCCAGCTCGACGTGGCGCTGAACGAGACGGGGCGCGCGCAGGCGAACGCGCTGGCACGTGCGCTGGCGAGCGAGGAGTTTGCCGCGATTTACTCGAGCGATCTCGCGCGCGCGC
>JBFLYF010000240.1:0-4974 GCA_040756795.1 Pseudomonadota bacterium | reverse complement strand
CGCGGCGCGCGCCATGCCGGGGCGCGGCGGGCTCGCGATCGCCGCGGCGATCGCGCTGAGCGCCGGCTTCGCGCTCGGCCAGCTCGCGCCGCGCGGCGAGCCGCCGAAGCCCGAAAAGCTCGGGCCGGTGGTGCACCCGGGCGCGCTGCCGCTCAAGCTGGACCGCGACTTCGAGTCGTTCGCCGCGCGCGCCGAAGCGCGGCCGGCGCGGTGATCGTAGACCTGCGCTCCGACACCGTGACGCGGCCGTCGGCGGCGATGCGCCGCGCGATGATGGACGCCGAGCTGGGCGACGACGTCTTCGGCGACGACCCCACGGTCAACCGCCTGCAGGCGCGCGCCGCGGAGATCTTCGGTTTCGAGGCGGCGCTGCTGTTTCCCTCGGGCACGCAGTCGAACCTGGCCGCGCTGATGAGCCACTGCCAGCGCGGCGAGGAGGTGATCCTCGGCTCGGAGGCGCACAGCTACCGCTACGAGGCGGGGGGCCTCGCGGTGCTCGGCTCGATCCAGCCGCAGGTTGTGCAGAACCGCGCCGACGGGACTCTGGACCTGGAGGAGGTCGAGTCCGTCGTGAAGCCCGACGACCCGCACTTCCCGCGCACGCGCCTGCTCGCGCTGGAGAACACGATTACCGGCAGGGCGATCCCTCGCTCCTATCTTGAGAAGGCCTTGTCTCTGGCAAGGCGCAAAGGCCTCGCGACCCATCTCGACGGGGCAAGGATCTTCAACGCCGCGGCGCACGAGAAGACGAGCGTGAAGGCGCTGTGCGCGGGCTTCGACTCCGTGTCCTCCTGCCTCTCCAAGGGCCTGGGAGCTCCCGCCGGGACGCTGCTTCTCGGCAGCAGGCCCTTCGTGGAAAAGGCCAGGAGAGCGAGAAAAATCCTCGGCGGCGGAATGCGCCAGGCGGGCGTCATCGCCGCGGCGGGCCTCTACGCGCTCGAGCACAACGTCGAGCGCCTGGCCGAGGACCACGCCAACGCCGCGCGGCTGGCGCAGGGCTTGCGCGAGGCGGGCTACGAAGTGCAGGGGCCGTTCACGAACATGGTCATGGTGAAGGTATCGCCCGACAGGGTTTCCCTGCTGAAAGACCACCTGGAGAAAAACCGGATCCTTATCCTGCCCCGTCCCCAGCTGCGGCTCGTTACGCACCTGGACGTAAGCGCCGAGGGCATCGAGAAGGCGATCGCCGCGTTTCGCGCCTTCGCGCGCGGCTAGAAGCAGTGCACCGCGGTTTGCGCGTGTCCTTTACAGGTAAGGACGGAGGCCTTACGATAGCCTTACCATGAGCAAAGTCACCAGCAAGTACCAGGTCTCGATCCCGAAGGCGCTCGCCGAGAAGCTGGGCGTGCGTGTCGGGGATGAACTCGCCTGGGAGGCGGCGGCCGGCGCCCTGCGCGCCAGGCTGGCGCACGCCCCGCGGGCGGGTCTGCCGCTGGCCGAGAAGCTGCGACTGTTCGACGCCGCGACTGCGCGCCAGGCGGCGCGCCAGCGCGCCGGGCGCCTGCCCGAGGGCCGGGGGCGGGGCTGGCGACGCGAAGACCTCTATACGCGATGACGGCGCTGGTCGATACCAACGTCCTCGTTTACCGCTTCGACCCGAGAGACCCGCGCAAGCAACGGATCGCGCGTGAGCTGCTGCGCGAGGGGATCGAACGCGACACGCTGCGCGTGCCGCACCAGGCCATCGTCGAGTTCATCCAGGCCGTGACGCGGCCGCTCGGCCGCTCCGGGCGCTCGCTCCTCGGCCGCGCCGACGCCCTGCGCGAGGCCGAGGAGATGCTCTCGCAGTTCGGCGTCCTCTTTCCGAACGAGCAGCTGGTGCGCACCGCGATACGCGCGGTCCAGACCTATCAGCTTGGCTGGCTGGACGCGCACGTCTGGGCCTATGCCGAGCACTACGCGCTGGACGAGCTGCTGACCGAGGATCTCTCGGACGGGCAGCTGATCGGCACGGTGCGCGTGCGCAACCCCTTCAAGCCATAGGCGCGAAGCCGAGCATGCTCGAAGCCCGACCCGCGGTTCGCTCGCTCGCGGCCTCGAGGATCCGCGAGGTCGTCAACTCGGCCGCCGGCGTGAAGGACGTGCTCGCCTTCTGGGTCGGCGAGCCCGACGAGCCCACCCCGGAGGTGATACGCGAAGCGGGCATTGCCTCGATCGCCGCCGGCGAGACCTTCTACACCTACAACCTCGGCATTCCGTCGCTAAGGCAAGGCCTCGCGGACTATCTGACTGGAATTCACAAGAAAGTAGAACCGGAGCAGATTGCGGTCACGTCCGCCGGCGTGAATGCGCTCATGCTCGCCTCGCAGCTGCTCGTGGAGCCGGGCGATCGCGTCGTGGAAGTGGTGCCGCTCTGGCCGAACCTGCAGGAGATTCCGCGGATCCTCGGGGCGCATGTGCAGACCGTGGGGTTGGAGTTTTCGGAAGAGGGTTGGGTTTTGGACTTGGATCTTCTATTGAAGAACCTTACCCCGGAAACAAAAGCCCTCTACCTGAATTCGCCCAACAATCCCACTGGATGGACGATCACGCGCGAAGATCAGAAAGCGATTCTCGAGCACTGCCGCGCGCGCGGCATCTGGATCTTCGCCGACGACGCCTACGAGCGCATCTACTTCGGCGAAGGCGGCGTGGCGCCGTCGTTCCTGGACATCGCCGGCGAGAAAGACAGGTTGATCAGCGCCAACACGTTCTCCAAGACCTGGCTCATGCCGGGCTGGCGGCTGGGGTGGCTCGTGGCGCCGGCCGAGCTCGCCGCGGACCTCGCCAAGCTGATCGAGTTCAACACCTCCTGCGCGCCCGTGTTCGTGCAGCGGGCCGGCGCCGCCGCACTGAAAGAGGGCGAGCCGGTGATCGCGCGCACGGTGAAGAGGTTCAGGAAAGCCAGGGATTTTCTTCTCCGGGAATTGGCTTCGTTCCCGAGCATCGCGGCCGCCCCGCCCACGGGCACGATGTACCTGTTCCTGAAGATCAAAGGCGTCGAGGACAGCCTCGATTTCTGCAAGCGCCTGGTGCGCGAGGCCGGCCTCGGCCTTGCGCCCGGCTCGGCTTTCGGCCCGAGCGGCGAAGGCTTCCTGCGCTGGTGCTTCGCCGCGAGCGAGGAGCGCCTCGCCGAAGGCGTGCAGCGGCTGCGCCGCGCTTTGGTGCAGATGCGGAAATAGGCGCACCGGCTTGGTGCGCCACGCGTCTTTCGTTTCTAAAAATCTCCTTTAATCAAGGGCAAGCGGCCGGGCACGGCGGTTGCATTGCGTCCTGCGTCGTCACTCAACCACGCTCACGGGGAGACTCAATGAAACGGCGCACCTTCATCAGGCAGTTGGCGATCTCGGCCGCGGTGGCCGCGATCGGTCTGGGTTCATCCAGCCTTTACGCGCAGCAAAAGACGGTCAAGATCGGCGTGCTGCATTCGCTCTCGGGAACGATGGCGATCAGCGAGACCGTCCTCAAGGACGTCGTGCTGATGGCGGTCGACGAGATCAACGCCAAGGGCGGAGTCATGGGCGCGAAGATCGAGCCCGTGGTCGTCGACCCGGCCTCGAACTGGCCGCTGTTCGCCGAGAAGGCGCGCCAGCTCCTCACCCAGGACAAGGTGGCGGTGGTGTTCGGCTGCTGGACCTCGGTGTCGCGCAAGTCCGTGCTGCCGGTGTTCGAGGAGCTGAACGGGCTGCTCTTCTACCCGGTGCAGTACGAGGGCGAGGAGATCTCGAAGAACGTGTTCTACACCGGCGCCGCGCCCAACCAGCAGGCGATCCCGGCGGTCGAGTACCTGATGTCCAAGGACGGCGGCGGCGCCAAGAGGTTCGTCCTGCTCGGCACCGACTACGTCTACCCGCGCACGACCAACAAGATCCTGCGCGCGTTCCTCAAGTCCAAGGGCGTCGCCGAGTCCGACATCATGGAGGAGTACACGCCCTTCGGCCACAGCGACTACCAGACCATCATCGCCAAGATCAAGAAGTTCTCCTCCGAGGGCAAGAAGACCGCGATCATCTCGACGATCAACGGCGACTCGAACGTGCCGTTCTACAAGGAGCTCGGCAACCAGGGCGTGAAGGCCACCGACGTGCCCTCGGTCGCGTTCTCCGTCGGCGAGGAGGAGCTGCGCGGCGTGGACACCAAGCCCCTGGTCGGGCACCTCGCGGCCTGGAACTACTTCATGTCGCTGAAGAACGCCGAGAACGACGCCTGGAAGAAGAAGTGGGCCGCCTACACCAAGGCGAAGAAGCTGCCCTACGCCGCCAAGCCCCTCACCAACGATCCCATGGAGGCGGCCTACATCGGCGTGTACATGTGGAAGCAGGCGGTCGAGAAGGCGAAGAGCTTCGAGGTCGACAAGGTGCGCACCGCGGTCTACGGCCAGACCTTCAAGGCGCCCTCGGGCATCACCTCCAAGATGGACGAGAAGAACCACCACCTGCACAAGGCGGTGTTCATCGGCGAGGTGAAGGCCGACGGCCAGTTCAACGTGGTGTGGAAGACCAAGGGCCCGATCAAGGCGCAGCCGTGGAGCCCGTTCATCCCCGGCAACGAGAAGAAGCTGGACGAGCCCGCGCTGATGGCCGAGAAGAAGAAATAGAGGGCCGCAGGTTTTTGAGAGAATCAAGGGCCGCGCCAGCGGCCCTTTTCTTATGCGTCTCGTCCTGATCCTGCTCGCGCTCGCCGCGCTGCCCGCATTCGCGCTCGACAAGGCGGCGGTGGAGAAGCTTGCCTTCGGCGACGCCGAGGAGCGCAGCGCCGCCGTCGCCGCGCTGGTCGCGGAGGGCGATCCGGCCGCCGTGGCGGTGCTGGAGGCGCTCGCCGAGGGCGAGCTGCAGGTCGCCGGCAAGCGCATCCTGATCGTCAAGGGCGAGGAGGGCAGCGACGCGCTGACCGGCGCCAGGGTCGCGCCGCTGCCGGCCGAGCGCGAGGACGTGATCGCCAACAACCGGCTGCGCGGCGAGATCGGCGCCGCGCTCGCCGCCTTCAAGCTGCTCT
>JBFLYF010000024.1:0-17569 GCA_040756795.1 Pseudomonadota bacterium | reverse complement strand
CGTCTGCCCGGCGGTCGGCGCGGCGAGCCTCGGCGCGCTCGGCGACGGCCGGCGCTACGCGGGGGCTTCGGCGGGAGCGCTTTGGCGCGGCGCGTTCGCCGTGCTCGCGCTCTTCGCCGCGGCATCGATTGCCTATCCGTTCGTGACTCCGCACGCGGTGAGCGGATGGCCGATGCTCGCGTTCGCGCTGCTCGGCCTGCTGGCGAACGCGGCGAGCGTCCTCGCGGCTTTCCCGGAGAGGCTCTCGGGGCGGCATCCCTTTTCGGTGCGGGCATCGAGTGCGGGCTACGCGATGCTGGCAGGCGCGGGCGCGGCCGGGCTGCTGCGGCCCGAAGGATGGATCTGCGTCGCGGCGGTTCTCGCTGCCGTGCCGGTCCTCGCGGCGGAGCGCCTGCGCGGCAGGCGGTCGAAGCGATGAGGTCCCGGCGTCGATTCCTGGCCGGGCTCGCCGGACTGGCGGCGGCGCCGCTCGTCGCGCAGCGCGGCAGCTCGCTCGCCGCGGGCGAGCGCGCGGTGCGAACGAAACTGGTCGCCGCTCCGGCGCTCGCGCAGATCGTCCCGGACAAGTATCCGCGTACCGCGGTCTGGGCCTACAACGGCAGCGTTCCCGGGCCGGTGCTGCGCGTGCGCCAGGGCGAGCGGCTGCGCGTCTCGGTGGAGAACGCGCTCGAGGAGGGAACCACGGTGCACTGGCACGGCGTGCGCCTGCCCAACGCGATGGACGGCGTACCCGTGATCACGCAGCCCTCGATCGAGCCCGGCGGACGCTTCGTCTACGAGTTCGCGCCGCCCGATGCCGGAACCTTCTTCTATCACCCGCACCAGCGCGGCCACGAGCAGATGGGCCGCGGCCTGGCCGGAGCGCTCATCGTGGCAGAGCGCGCGCCGCCGCGCGTGGACCGCGACCTGGTGTGGGTGTTCGGGGATTTCCGGCTCGATCCGGACGCCTCGATCCGCGGCGGATTCGGCAACTTCATGGACGCGAGCCACGCCGGCCGCATCGGCAACACGGTGACGATCAACGGGCGGGTTCCCGACGCGTTCGCCGTGCGCGCGGGCGAGCGCATCCGCCTGCGGCTCGTCAACGCCGCCGCCGCGCGCGTCTGCGCGCTGGAATTCCGCGGCCACCGCCCCTGGGTAATCGCGCTCGATGGCCAGCCCGTGGAGCCGCACGAGCCGGAGGGCGGCGTCGTGGTGCTCGGCCCGGCGATGCGCGCCGACCTGATTCTCGACATGAGCGCGGCGCCGGGGAGCCGCCACGCGGTGCACGACCGCTTCTACCGGCGGCTCGAGTACCGGCTGGTCGATCTGGTCTATTCGGAGGAGCCGCCGCTGCGCGCGCGGCCCGAAGATCCACCGCGGCTGGCGGCAAATCCGCTCGCCGAGCCCGATCCCGAGCGCGCCGAGCGCCATCGCGTGCTGTTCAGTGGCGGCATGATGGGCGGCATGATGGGCATGCGCCGCGGAATGGCCTGGGCGGTGAACGGCGTCTCGAACGGCTGCGGCGAGAAGGCGTCCGCGCTCGATCCGCTCTTCGTCCTGCGCCTCGGCCGCAGCTACGTGCTCGAGCTCGCGAACGACACGGCCTGGCACCACCCGATCCATCTGCATGGCCACTCGTTTCGCGTGCTTTCGCGCAACGGCCGCCCGAACGCGCGCCGCGAGTGGCTGGACACGGTGCTGCTCGCGCCGCGCGAGTCGGTCGAGATCGCCTTCGTCGCCGACAACCCCGGCGACTGGATGTTCCACTGCCACGTCCTCGAGCACCAGGCCGCGGGCATGATGACCTGCCTTCGCGTGACGTGAAAGGAGATGCCATGAGCAAGAGCAAAGCAGTCACACTGATGTTCGCGCTGGCGCTTGCCGCGGGGGGCGCGCTCGGCGAAGACACCGAACGCGGCGCGTCGGCCGCGACGACGCCGGAACGGGCCGCGGCCGGCTGGATCGAGCGTGGCTTCGCGCGCCTCGAGCGGGCGATCGCGCGTCTGGAGGCGAAGCTCTCCGGGCGCGGGGGCGGGGGCTGCGAGGACATGATGGGTGGCGGGATGATGGATGGCGGCATGATGGGCGGCGGCATGATGGGCGGCGGCATGATGGGCGGCGCTCGCCCCAACGAGCGCTGGCGCCAGCCCGACCGGCGATGACTGCAGGCAAGCTCGCGGCGAGCTTGCCGCGCTTCGCGCTCGCCGGCGCCGCGGCGGCCGCTTTCGCGGTCGGCGCGCTCGGCTACGTGTGGCTGACGCGGCCCGGCATCGAATCGCAGGCGCAGAAGTTCGAGTCGGTGGATATCACCGGCGTCGACTGGGGCAAGGGGTTCGAGCTGACGGACTTCAACGGCAGGCCGCGCACGCTCGCCGACTTCCGCGGCAAGGTGGTGCTGCTCTTCTTCGGCTACGCGAACTGCCCCGACATGTGCCCTGCGACGCTGGCGAAGCTGGGCGACGCCGTGCGCATGCTCGGCGCCGACGCGGACCGGGTGCAGGGCCTGTTCGTGACGGTCGACCCCAAGCGCGACACCCCGCAGGTGCTCTCGCAGTACGTTCCGGCGTTCCATCCGGCGTTCCTCGGCCTCTACGGCACGCAAGAGCAGACGGCGAGCGCCGCGAAGGAGTTCAAGGTCTACTTCCAGCTGCAGAAGCCGAACCAGGCCGGCTTTTACACGGTCGATCACTCCGGGCCGGTCTTCGTCCTCGACCGGGGCGGACGGCTGCGGCTTTTCGTGGCCGCAGAGAAGGGCGCGGAAGCGCTCGCGCACGACCTGCGCATCCTCCTGAAGGAAGCCGCCTGATGGTGGCAATGACTCTCTGTCTCCGGGTCATGCTCGCAGCAACTGCGATCGGCGCTGCCGCGTTGGCGAACGCCGCCGGCGACGAGCAACGCGGCGCGCGCGCCTTCGGCGCCTGCGTCGCCTGCCATTCGCTCGAGCCGGGGCGCCACCTCACCGGCCCGAGCCTGTCGGCCGTCATGGGGCGAAAGGCCGGAACGCTTGGAGATTTCGCGCGCTATTCGCAGGCGCTCAGGGATTCCGGCATCGTGTGGACCGAGCAGACGCTCGACCGCTGGCTGCACGGTCCCGAGGCGCTCGTGCCCGGCAACCTGATGCATTTCAGAGGCGTGAAGGATGACAGGGCGCGCGCCGACCTCGTTGCGTTCCTGAAGGCGGCTTCCGCGCCGGGCAGCCCGCTCGCCGGCCGGCCGCGTGCTTTTCCCGACCTCAAGAGCGCGCCGCCCGGCGCGCGCGTCGTCGCGATTCGCCGCTGTAAGGACAGCTACTTCGTCACCGACGGAGCCGGAGAGACGCGGCCTTACTGGGAGTTCAACCTGCGCTTCAAGACCGACTCGAGCCCGAGCGGACCGCAGCCCGGCAAGCCGGTCATGGTGGGTCAGGGCATGCAGGGCGACCGGGCGCAGGTGGTGTTCTCCGCGCCGCAGGAAATTTCCGCCTTCGTTCGCGAAGGATGCTGATGATCAGGACGCTGCGCTGGCTGGCACTGGGACTCGCACTCGCGGGCGGCACCCCGATCGCGACGGCACAGGCTCCCGGCGAGCTGCTCGAGCCGGAGAAGGCGTTCCGCATCTCCGCGCGCGCGCTCGACCCGCGCAGCGTGGAGATCGAGTTCAGGATCGCCGAGGGCTATTACATGTACCGCGACCGCTTGAGCTTCGCCAGCGAGTCCGGCGAGCCGCTTGCGGAGATCGAGATCCCGCGCGGCAAGCTCAAGGAAGATCCGTTTTTCGGCAAGTCCGAAACCTTCCGCGATCGGGTGCGCATCCGCCTGACCGTTTCAGGCGGCGATGCGGCGCGGGGCAGCGTAGGCGTGAAGGTCACGTCGCAAGGCTGCGCCGATGCCCTGGTGTGCTACGCGCCGATCGAGCAACTCGTCAAGGTCCGCTTGCCGGGCAGGGGGATCCGGTGAAGCGCGCTTGGGCGGGCGTCATCGCTCTTGCATTTGCCCCTGCCGCGTTCGCAGATGAGGCCGCCATACGACGAATGCTCGAATCGAAGCTCGCTGCGGGGGGGCGTGTCGAGAGCATTGCGCGGCTGCCGCAGTCGGGGCTCTTCGAGGTGGTCGTCCGCGGCGCCGACGGGGCGCAGATCTACTATGTGGACGAACAGGCATCGGTGCTCGTCATCGGGCAGGCTTTCGACGCGAAGAGCGGCCGCAACCTCACCGAGGAGCGCATGCGCAAGCTGTCCGCCATCCGCTGGGACGGCCTGCCCATGCAGTGGGCGATCACCGACCGGCGCGGGAACGGCCGGCGCAAGATCGCGATCTTCTCCGATCCGAACTGCCCGTTCTGCAAGCGTTTCGAGGAGGACCTGGCGAAGCTCGACGACATCACCGTGCACATCTTCCCGTATGCCGTAATCAAGCCCGCGTCGGTGCGCCAGGCGAAAGCGGTGTGGTGCTCCAAGGACCGGCTCAAGGCCTGGAACGATCTCATGTTCCGGCGCATCGAGCCGGCGGCCGCGCCCGACTGCGACACGCCGGTCGAGAAGCTCGTGCAGTACGGCCGCGGGCTCGGCGCAAGCTCGACGCCGACGTGGTTCCTCGAGACCGGCGAGCGCTATTCGGGCGCGATGCCGCTCGAGCAGGTGCGAGCGCTGCTCGACGCGGCCTCGCCGCCGCTCAAGCGTTGATCGCCCGGGAGACAGGGATGCGATACGGGGGTTTCACGCGGCAGTCCGCGGCATGCCTTTTCGCGATCTGCGCGCTGGGCGCGGGATACGCGCAGGCGCAGGTCACGCTCACGCACATTCACGGCCTTTCCTGGAGTGCCGATGGCAAGCAGCTGATGATCCCCAGCCACCACGGCCTCGCGGTCTTCGAGGGCGGCAGGTGGTCGAAGGCGGCGGGACCGCAGCACGACTACATGGGCTTCACGGCGACCGCGAAGCACTACTTCAGCAGCGGGCATCCGGCTGCGGGATCCGGGATGACCAATCCCTTCGGCATCATCCGCAGCCGCGACGGCGGCAAGACCTGGGACAAGCTCGGCCTGGAGGGCGAGACCGATTTTCACCTGCTCGCCGCCGGCTGGGCGAGCGGAGCTGTCTACGCGTGGAACCCGCAGCCGAACTCGCGCATGCGCGTGCCCGGCCTGCATGTCACGCTGAGCGACGGCTTCTCATGGAAGCACGCCTCGGCCGGGGGCCTGGAAGGCGAGCCGCGCGCGCTCGCCGCGCACCCGGCTGATCCGGCGACGGTCGCGGTGGCGACCTCTAGGGGCGTCTACCTCTCGCGCGATTCGGGTGCGCGTTTCGCCGCGATCGCCGTGGGCGCGGAGGGGCTCGCGGTGTTCTTCGATCTCGACGGCAAGCAGCTGTGGTACGGAACGTTCGACGGCCGGCCGCGGCTTGCGCGCATCCCGGTCGCGGGCGGGCTGCCCGTGCAGGCGGCGCTGCCGCCGCTCGATCGCGACGCGGTCGCCTACATCGCGCAGAATCCGGCGAAGCGCGGCGAATACGCGATCGCGACCTTCGGGCGCAACGTCTACCTGTCCAGCGACGGTGCGCGCGCGTGGAAGCAGATCGCTGCGCGAGGCGAAGGCAAATGAAAATGACAGCGAGCAGGACCACGATCATGCTCGTCGGCGCCATGGCGCTCGGCGTCGCGGCCGGAGCGGCGTATCGCTCGATGACTTCGCCCGACAAGAGTGCCGCAAGCGCTTCCACCGCGGGGGCCATGCTCCGCGGGAGCGGCAGCGTGCTGCCCGATCTGCGTTTCACGGACGGCGCCGGCGCGCCGCGCGCGCTCTCGGACTTCCGTGGCCGCGTGGTGCTGCTCAATCTGTGGGCGACCTGGTGCACGCCGTGCCGCGAGGAGATGCCGGCGCTCGACCGGCTGCAGGCGGCGCTCGGCGGCCCGGGCTTCGAGGTGGTCGCGCTTTCGCTAGATCGCGAGGGGCTCGAGATCGTAAAGCGCTTCTACAAGGAGCTCGATCTGCGCGCGCTGCGGATCTACGTCGACCCGAACGGGGATGCGCTCGGTAAACTGGGCGGGATGGGAATTCCGCTCACGATGCTCGTCGATCGCGACGGGCGCGAGCTGTGGCGCGTTCTCGGGCCGCGCCAGTGGGACCAGCCGGCGGAGGCGAACCGGATCCGCGAGCATCTCGCCCGGGCACCGAATGGTTGACGGCTCCGCCCTCGGTCTGGCGAGCGCTTTCGCGGCCGGCATCGTTTCCTTTCTTTCCCCCTGCGTGCTGCCGCTCGTGCCCGCGTATCTGTCGTACGTTTCTGGCCATTCGGTCGAGTTCATGCAGCGGCAAACGGACGCGCATTCGCGCGCCGAGGCCCTGGCGTTGAGCGGGTTCTTCGTCGCCGGGTTCAGCGCGGTGTTCATCGCGCTGGGGGCGAGCGCGACCGCGCTCGGCAGGCTGCTCCTGCAATACCGCTACGAAGCGAACATCGCGGGCGGCATCATCATCGTGATCTTCGGGCTGGCGATGCTCGGCATGATGCGCGGCGGCTCCTGGTTCTATCGCGACATCCGCTTCCATCCGCGCCTGCGGGGCGGCCGGCCGGCGGCGGCGCTGGTGCTCGGACTCGCGTTCGGCTTCGGCTGGACGCCGTGCATCGGCCCGGTGCTCGGCGCGATCCTGACCGTGAGCGCGGCGCAAAGCACGGGCGGCGTCGCGCTGCTCTCGGCCTACGCGCTCGGGCTCGGCGTGCCCTTCGTGCTTTCGGCCGCGTTCGCGAAAACGGCGCTCGGCAAGCTCAAGGCGATGCGCCGGCTCGGCGCCGCGCTGCAAGCCGTCGCCGGCGTGATCCTGATCGTGATGGGCATCGCGATGGCAACCGGATGGATGACGCGCTTCAGCTACTGGCTGCTCGAGATGTTTCCGGTGCTGGGACGCATCGGCTAGGAGAACGATCATGAGCTCCAGCGAAACTCTGGATCAGCTTCCCGACCCCCGGCGGCGCAAGCTGCTCGAGCAAGCGACCGCGGCCGCGGGAGGCCTCGCGCTCGCCGGCGCGAGCGTTCCTTTCGTCGCGAGCATGCTGCCGAGCGAGCGGGCTCGCGCCCAGGGCGCACCCGTGGAGGTGAACCTGTCGCCCCTGGCCCCGGGCATGCTCGAGACCGTGGAGTGGCGCGGCAAGCCGGTCTGGCTGCTGCGCCGCACGCGCGCGATGCTTGCCGGCCTGGAAATCATTCGCGGTGCGCTGACCGACCCGGACTCCGCGGTTGCCTCGCAGCAGCCCGAGTACGCGCGCAATCCCGGACGCTCGATCCGGCCGGAGCTGTTCGTCACGGTGTCGCTGTGCACGCATCTCGGCTGCATCCCGAGCTTCATGCCGGAGCGGGGATCGCTGGGTCCGGACTGGCCGGGAGGGTTCTTCTGCCCGTGCCACGGCTCGAAGTTCGACCTGGCCGGCCGCGTCTACAAGGGCTCGCCCGCGCCGACCAACCTCGTGATCCCGCCGTACCGCTTCCTCTCGGCAGAGCGACTGGTGATCGGCGAGGACGCTCGCGGCGGGGCGTAAGCCGGGCGGGCGGCCGGCGACAAAGGACTAGAATCGCGTCAGCATGTTGCCAAGGCGAGCATTCAAGCGATTCGCTGCGCTGCTGCTGGTGGGCGTTCTTGCCTTCGCGCAGGCAAGCTTCGCGTTCGCGTCCTGTCCCGTAGGGCGCAGCGCGCTCGGGCAGACCATGGGTTCGCCAGTATCGATGGAATCCCCCTGTGATACCGCGGTCGCGATCGACTGGACGAAATATCCGAATCGCTGCTTCGGGCATTGCACCGCCGATCTGCAGACGGTCGGCGCCGCGGTCGCGCTGGTGCGCAGCCCGGCGGACGCGCCCGTGCTCGTGGTCGCGGATTTCTACGCAAGTGACGCATTCCGTGTCCCGCTGCAAGTCCCGCGCTTGGGCTCGCCACCGCCGCGCATCCTGTTCCACTCCTTCCTGATCTGAGATTCGGCGTGCCGGCCGGCCGGCGCGCCGGAAATTGACCTTCGTCAAACCGAGGCGCCGCGCTGCCGGTACCTTGGCGGGTGCTTTGGCCGGTTCGGCTCGCCCGCAGTCCAACTCCCGGTGTCTGAGCAGGGGCGCTGGCATGTGCCGGCGCCGGAAATGCTGGAGGTTTTCGATGCAGATCGTGCTGCTTTTCGCGACGGCCTTGGCCGCCGCCACACCCGCCCTCGGGCAGGTGCTCACGCTCGAGGAGGCGCGCCGGCGCGCGCTCGAATCCCAGCCCGTGCTGCGCGCGCTCGAGCTCTCGGCGCGCGCCGCCGAGCACAGCGCGCCCGCCGAGCGCGCTCTGCCCGACCCGCGGCTGAAGCTCGGCCTGCTCAACCTGCCGGCGCCGAATTTTCCGCGCGCCCCGTGGGAAGACATGACGCAGCTCGTCGTCAGCTACGAGCAGATGCTGCCCGGGGGCGACAAGCGGCGGCTGCGCGAGGCGCGCATGCTCGCGGAAGCGGCGCAGACCAAGGCGGAAGCCGGCGGCCAGCGCCACCTCATCCGGCGCGAGGTCGCGTTCGCCTGGCTCGACGCCTGGCAGGCCTTCGCCGCCGAGCGCATGGTGAGGGAACTCGCGACCGAGGTCGACCGCGCGACCGAGCTCGCGCAAATCGGCGTCGCGAGCGCACGCGGCTCGCAGGCCGAGGTGTTCGCCTCGCGCCAGATGCGCAGCATGGCCGCCGACCGCCGCATGGAGCTCGCCGCGCAGGCCGAGAAGGCGCGCGCGGCGCTTCGCCGCTGGCTGCCGGAGGCGGGCGCCTTCGAGCTGCCGGCCGAGCTGCCGGGCTGGCGCGAGCCGCCGCCGCTCTCCGCGCTCGCGCAGGCTCTCGAGCAGCATCCGTCGCACGCCATGCACCAGCGCGCGCTCGGCGTCGCGGATGCCGAGGTGGCGCTGGCACGCGAGGCGACCGCCCCCGACAAGACTTTCGAGGTCGGCTATGCCGCGCGCCAGGGCAACCGCGCCGACATGCTCATGTTCCAGATGGCGTTCGAGCTGCCGCTCTATCGCGAGCAGAAGCAGGACCGGCTGCTCGAGGCGAAGCTGCGGCTCGCCGAGCGCGCACGCGAAGCGCGCGCCGACCACTTGCGGCAGCTGCGCGCCGAGCTCGATGCCGCCTGGGCCGAGTGGCGCATTGCCGGGGAGCGGCTCGAGAACTTCGAGCGCGCGGTGCTGCCCGCGGCGAAAGGCAGGCTCGAGACGCTGCTCGCCGCGCAGGCTTCGGGCCGCGCGGAGCTCGCGCAGGTGCTGGAAGCGCGCCGGGCGCTGATCGAGACGCGGCTGCAGGAGCTCGGCCTCAGGTCCGCGCGCGCCAAGGCGCGCGCCGGGATCGAGTACTTCGAACACTCCGGGGAGACCCACAAATGAAGCGCGCGATGAGCATCGCGATCGGCATCGCGGTCGCAGCCGCAGCAGGCGCGGGAGGCTATTTCCTGGGGGGGCGGCAAAGCCACGTCGCCGCGCCGCCGCAGAAGGCCGCGGATCACGGTCGCAAGGTGCTCTACTGGCACGACCCGATGTATCCGCAGCAGAAGTTCGACAAGCCCGGCAGGTCGCCTTTCATGAACATGGACCTGGTCCCGGTCTACGAGGACGAAAAGGCGGCGCAGGGCGGGGTCGCGGTGAGCTCGCGGGTGCGCCAGAGCCTGGGCATCCGCATTGCGGCGGCGCAGACCACCGAGCTGCAGCAGGCGATCGCGGCGGTCGGCTACGTGCAGGCCGACGAGCGCCGCATGGCGCGCGCCGAGGTGCGCACGCAGGGCTGGGTCGAGCGGCTGCACGTGCGCGCCGTGAACGAGCCGGTGCGCGCCGGCCAGACGCTCGCCGAGTTCTATTCGCCCGAGCTCTACGGCGCGCAGGAGGAGTATCTGCTCGCGCGCCGCATGGCGCGTCAGAACGCGGCCGACGAGCCGCTC
Source organism: Pseudomonadota bacterium (assembly GCA_040756795.1). Taxonomy (GTDB): domain Bacteria; phylum Pseudomonadota; class Gammaproteobacteria; order Burkholderiales; family SG8-39; genus RBG-16-66-20. The sequence goes on along the minus strand of JBFLYF010000024.1, from coordinate 7,688 downwards.
GCGCGCGCCGCGCGCCGCCGGCTGGAGTTGCTGGGTTTGCCGGAAGGGGAAATAAGACAGCTCGAGCAATCTGGACAATCGAAACGCCGGGTTCCGGTGCTGGCGCCGATTTCCGGCGTGGTGAGCGAGCTGGGCGTGCGCGAGGGGGCGATGGTGCAGGCCGGGACGCCGGCATTCACGCTCACCGACCTCTCCTCGGTGTGGCTCACCATCGAGGTGCCCGAAGCGCAGGCCGCGGTGCTGCGCCAGGGGCAGGGGATCGAGGCGCGCGTGCAGACGCTTCCCGGCAGGAGCTTCGCCGGAAAGATCGACTACATCTACCCCGAGCTGAACATTCAGACGCGCACCGTCAAGGCGCGCGCGACGCTCGCCAACTCCGGCCTCGCGCTCAAGCCCGGCATGTTCGCGCAGGTCTCGCTGGGGGGCGTGACGCGCAAGGCGCTGACCGTTCCCGCCGAAGCGGTGATCCATACCGGCAGCCGCAACGTCGTCGTCGTTACCGACGGCGAGCGCTTCCAGCCGACCACGGTCAGGACCGGAACCGAGACCGACGGCCGTATCGAGATCCTCTCGGGCCTCAAGGAGGGCGAGCGCGTGGTCGCCTCCGGCCAGTTCCTGATCGATTCGGAGGCGAGCCTGCGCGGCGCGCTCGACCGCCTCGCGGGCGCCGGCGAGGCAAAGCCGGGCAGCGCCGCGGCCGCCACGCACCGCGGCACGGGCCGCATCACGGACCTGCACATCGCCAAGGGGCGCGTCGAGCTCGAGCACGAGGCGATCGCCTCGCTCAAGTGGCCGAAGATGACCATGGAATTCGCGGTCGAGGATGCGGGCGCGCTCGGGCGCTTCAAGCGCGGCGATGAGGTCGAGTTCGAGGTGCGCGGCGAGCCCAGCAAGGACGGCGACTACGTGCTGCAAAGGCTCGCGCCGCGGAGCGGCAAGTGATCGCGGCCCTGATCCGCTGGTCCGTCGCCAACCGCTTCCTCGTGCTGATGGCGACGCTGCTCGTCACTGCCTGGGGCGTCTACGCGGTGCTGAAGACCCCGCTCGATGCGCTGCCCGATCTCTCGGACGTGCAGGTGATCATCCGCACGCCCTTCCCCGGCCAGGCGCCGAAGATCGTGGAGGACCAGGTCACCTATCCGCTCACCACCACCATGATGTCGGTGCCGGGGGCGAAGGTGGTGCGCGGCTACTCGTTTTTCGGCGACTCCTTCGTCTACATCCTGTTCGACGACGGCACCGATCCGTACTGGGCGAGATCGCGCGTGCTCGAGTACTTGAACCAGGTGCAGTCGCGCCTGCCCGCGCAGGCCAAGCCCGCGCTCGGGCCGGACGCGACCGGCGTGGGCTGGATCTACCAGTACGCGCTGGTGGACCGCAGCGGCCGCCATGACCTCGGCGAGCTGCGCGCGCTGCAGGACTGGTTCCTCAAGTACGAGCTGAAGGCGGTCGCCAACGTCTCCGAGGTCGCCTCCGTGGGCGGCATGGTGCGCCAGTACCAGATCGTGCTCGACCCGGAGCGGCTGCGCTCCTACGGCATCCCGCATGGCAAGGTGGTGGCGGCGGTGCAGGCGGCGAACCGCGAGACCGGCGGCTCGGTGGTGGAGCTGGGCGAGGCCGAGTACATGGTGCGCGCGAGCGGGTATCTCAGGACGCTGGACGATTTCCGCTCGATTCCGCTGGCGATCGCCAAGGGCGGCGTGCCGGTGATGCTGAAGGACGTGGCGCGCGTGCAGATGGGGCCGGAGATGCGCCGCGGCATCTCCGAGCTCGACGGCGAGGGCGAGGTGGCGGGCGGCATCATCGTCATGCGCTCGGGCAAGAACGCGCTCGAGACGATCGGTGCGGTGAAAGCGAAGCTCGCGAGCCTGAAGGCGAGCCTGCCGCACGGCGTGGAGATCGTCGAGACCTACGACCGCTCGGGCCTGATCGAGCGCGCGGTGGCGCATCTGCGCGACAAGCTGCTGGAGGAATTCGCGGTGGTGGCGCTGGTGTGCGCACTGTTCCTGCTGCACCTGAGGAGCGCGTTCGTCGCCATCGTCACGCTGCCGCTCGGCGTGCTCGCGGCCTTCATCGTCATGCTCTACCAGGGGGTGAACGCCAACGTCATGTCGCTCGGCGGCATCGCCATCGCCATCGGCGCGATGGTCGATGCGGCGATCGTGATGATCGAGAACGCGCACAAGAAGATCGAATCCTGGCATCACTCGCAGCCCGGCGCGCGCCTGGCGCTCGAGGAGCGCTGGAGGCTGATCGGCGAATCGGCGGTGGAGGTAGGCCCCGCGCTCTTCTTCTCGCTGCTCGTCATCACGCTCTCGTTCGTGCCGGTGTTCGCCCTGGAAGCGCAGGAAGGGAGGCTTTTCTCGCCGCTCGCCTACACCAAGACCTACGCCATGGCCGCCTCGGCGATCCTCGCGGTGACGCTGATTCCGGTGCTGATGGGCTACCTGATTCGCGGCCACATCCCGAGGGAGAAGAACAATCCGCTCAATCGCTGGCTCATCGCCGCCTACAGGCCTTTGCTCGCCGCGGTTCTGAGGTTTCCGAAATCGACTCTCGTGCTTGCCTTCGTCGCCCTCGCGCTCACTTTCATACCGGTCTCGCGGCTGGGCGGAGAGTTCCTGCCGCCGTTCTACGAGGGCGACCTGCTCTACATGCCGACCGCGCTGCCCGGGATCTCGCCGGCGAAGGCGGCCGAGATCCTGCAGCAGACCGACAAGCTGATCGCCACCGTGCCCGAAGTGAAGCGCGTCTTCGGCAAGATCGGCCGCGCCGAGTCGGCGACCGACCCGGCGCCGCTCGAGATGGTGGAGACCACCGTGCAGCTCAAGCCGCGCGCCGAATGGCGCCCCGGCCTGACGCCCGACAAGCTGGTGGAGGAGCTCGACAGCCTGGTGAAGCTCCCGGGGCTGTCCAACATCTGGATCCCGCCGATCCGCAACCGCATCGACATGCTCGCCACAGGAATCAAGAGCCCGCTCGGCATCAAGGTGTCGGGCGGCGATCTCGCCGAGATCGAGCGCGCCGCCGAGGCGATCGAGCGCGTGGTGAAGGACATCCCGGGCGTCACCTCGGCGTTCGCCGAGCGCGTCACGGGCGGCCGCTACATCGAGGTGAACGTGAGCCGCGAGGCGGCGGCGCGCTTCGGCATGTCGGTGATGGACGTGCAGTCGGTGGTGTCGGCCGCGATCGGCGGCGAGAACGTCGGCGAGACGATCGAGGGCCGGCGGCGCTTCCCGATCAACGTGCGCTATCCGCGCGAGCTGCGCGACTCGGTGGAGAAATTGCGCGATCTGCCGGTCGTGACCGACGGCGGCGCGCAGATCCCGCTCGGCGCGGTGGCGCGGATCGCGGTCGCCGACGGGCCTGCGTCCCTGAAGAGCGAGAACGCGCGGCTTTCCGGGTGGATCTACGTGGACATCCGCGGCCGCGACCTCTCCTCGGTGGTGGCGGACGCCAAGCGCGCGGTCGAAACCGGGGTCAAGCTCTCGCCCGGCGTCTCGGTGCAGTGGTCGGGGCAGTTCGAGTACCTCGAGCGCGCGGCGAAGCGCTTGCTGGTGGTGGTGCCCTTCACCGGCATGATCATCTTTTTCCTGCTCTACCTGACCTTCCGGCGCTTCGACGAGGCGATGCTCCTCATGGTGGTGCCGCCTTTCGCCATGGTGGGCGGCTTCTGGTACGTCTGGGCGCTCGGCCACAACCTGTCGGTGGCGAGCGCGGTGGGCTTCATCGCGCTCGCCGGCGTCGCCGCGGAGTTCGGCGTGGTGATGCTGCTCTACCTCAAGAACGCGCTCGCCGAGCGTGGCACGGACTACACCGAAGCGCAGCTCATCGAGGCGATCGACGAGGGCGCGGTGCAGCGCGTGCGTCCGAAAGCGATGACCGTCGCCGTGATCCTGGCGGGGCTCGCGCCCCTGATGTGGTCCGAAGGCACCGGCAGCGAGGTGATGCAGCGCATCGCCGCGCCGATGATCGGCGGCATGATCACCGCGCCGCTGCTCTCGATGTTCGTCATCCCCGCGGCGTACTTCCTGATGCGCCGGCGGCGTGGCTGAAAGCGCCTCGGGATCCGTGATCGGCCCGGCACGCGAGCTGGGGCTGGCCATGCTGATCGCGGATCTTTCCGGCTATACGGCGCTCACGGAGTCGCACGGGGCGCTCAAGGCATCGGAGATCGTTCTGCGGTTCGTGCGGCTGGTCGAACAGAGCCTGGAGCCGGGTGTGCGGATCGTCAACAGCATCGGCGACGAAGTATTCTGCACGGGCGCGAGCACGCTCGGCGTGGTGCGGAGCGCCCTGCGAATTCACGCAGCGGTCATGCGCGAGCGCGATTTCCCTCGTGTGCGCATCGGCGTGCATGGCGGGCCTGTCGTCGAGCGCGAGGGCCGGCTGTTCGGCGCGCCGATCAATCTGACCGCTCGGCTCGCGGGCGAGGCGCAAGGCGGTCAGATCCTGTGCACGGAGGCGATCGCGCAGGCGGCGCGGCCGCTCGCCGCGGTCGAGGCGCGCCCGATCGGCGCGCGCCGCTTCAGGAATGTCGCCCATCCGGTCGAAGTCTTTGAACTGATGCGCGCCGAAGACAGGCGCGCTTCCGCTTCGATCGATCCGGTGTGCCGCATGCAGGTGCGGATCCCGCGCGCTGCCGAAGAGGCGGTCTACGCCGGGAAGACGTATCGATTCTGCTCGTCCGAATGCGCGCGCGCTTTCGCGGCGGCGCCGGAGCTTTATGTCGCATAAGGAGGAAACATGAAGCGGCGCGAGTTTGTTCTGGGCGCGGCGGCGCTCGCCGCGGCGCAGCGCCTGCCGGCGGCGTCCGGCGGCGTGGCGCTGGTTCTCGGCGGCGGCGGCTGCCGCGGTTACGGACACGGGGATACGTGCCGACGAGCTCGAGCGCTACGGCGAGCGCATGAGCCCGAACCTGCTGCGCGACTGGATCTTCCCGAAGCTGGGGCTTTTCGGCGGCGAGGGCATCGCGCGCTTCGTGAACGCGCGCGTGGGCGGGCGGACGATCGAATCGCTGCCGATGCGCTTCGCGGCGATCGGCACCGACCTGAGGAGCGGCGAGCGGGTGATCCTGGACCGCGGCGACCTCGGCCTCGCGGTGCGGGCATCGACAAGCGTTCCCGGCCTGGTCGAGCCGGCGCGCATCGGCGGCAGGGCGCTGGTCGACGGCAATCTCGCCTCGCCGGTGCCGGTCGATGCGGCGCGCGCGCTCGGCGCGAAACGCGTCATCGCAGTGGACGTCACGTTCCCGCCGGAGCAGGCCGATCTGGGAGACCCATACGACGCGCTCTACCAGGCGTTCTCGATCCTGACGCGGCGCCTCGCGCTGGAGGAGCGCGACCGCGCCGACGCGATGATCGCGCCGAGATTGCCGGAGCATCACGACATGTCGAAGGCCACGCTGACGAGCCTCGTCGAGGCGGGCGAGCGCGCCGCGCTCGAGGCGATGCCGCGCATCCGCGCGCTCTTCGCAATGGCGGGGGGGTGAACCTCTACATCATCCGCGTCGCCCGCTTACGCCGGCGTCGAGGACGAAGTCGAAGCGCGCTTCGTGCCGCTCGTCTTTGCGCGCGACCCGCATCGTCAGCTCGCGGCGGAAGATGCCGTCGCGCGCGTTGCCCGGCTCGTCCGGGAAGTAGAGCTGCGTGGTGAGAATACGCCCGCCCGGCGGGCGCACCTTGACGTGGATGTGGCGCGTGCGCCCGGGGTACAGGCCCGGCACGATGGTCTCCAGCCGGTAGCGTCCCTGCGCGTCCGCAAACACGTGCCCGCGATAGCGGAAGCCGCGGTTGTCGTATTCGCCCGTCTCGTCGCAGTGCCAGAAGTCGAGCAGCGCGTTCGCGAGCGGCGTGCATTGCGGCGAGAGCACCAGGCCCGCGAGCGCGAGGCGCTCGGCCCTGCTCGCGGGCTCCGCGAGCGAAGCGCGCCGCGGCGAGCTCGGGCTGTAGAACGGGCCTTCGGTCTGCGGCGGCGTGCGCTCGGGCTTTTCGCCGCAGGAGGGCGTGAGCGGCAGGCCCTGGGCCGATGCGCCTTCAATCCATGCGAACGGCAAGGCAAGCGCGGCCCCGAGGAAGCCGCGACGGCGGGCCCGATCAAGAATACGGTTCATGGCTCTCCCCTGTCCGCAAGCGTAGACAGCACGTCGAGCAAACAATTCCACCCCTATTTCGGCGACTTTCCTCGCGCAACGGCATGAGCGCCGTGAACGTGAACGCGCGAGCGCGATGGCCTGACGCCCTGCTGCGACAGCGACTCGAGGATGCCGCAAGCGCGCGCGGGATGCTTGCCCGAACAGTGCGCGCGGATCGCATCGAGCTCGCTCTTCAAGTACTTCAGTTCGGCGATGCGCGAGGCGATGTGGCCGATGTGCTCGTCGAGCAGCGCGTTGACCGGCCCGCAGTCCGAATCGGGCCGCTCGATCGCCGCGAGCAGGACGCGGATCTCAGGAAGCGACATGTCGAGCGATCGGCAGCGCAGGATGAACGCGAGTCGGGCTGCGTGCTCGGCGGCGTAGCTGCGGTAGTTCGCGCCCGAGCGGCGCGGCGCGGGAAGCAGGCCCGCCTTCTCGTAGTAGCGGACCGTCTCTACCGGGCAGTCGGCGCGGCGGGCGAGCTCTCCGATGCGCATGCGAAAGACAGTATCTCACGGCGCGCCTGCGCGACCACGCTCGCGGCCGACGCGAGCGCGAGCGACGCAAGCAGCGCGGCGACCGCGACGTCCGGCCAGCCGCTGCCGGTGCCGAACACTCCCGCGGCGGCGAGCATCACGGCGACGTTGCCGATGGCGTCATTGCGGCTGCACAGCCACACCGAGCGCGCGTTCGCGTCGCCGTTCCTGTGGCGATAGAGCATGAGCGCGACGCCGACGTTCACCGCGAGCGCTACGAGCGCCACAATCCCCATTGTTTCCGGCTTCGGCACTGTCCCCTTGATCGCGTGGACTGCGGCGACCCCGAGCACCGCGATCCCGTAACAGCCCATCGAGAGGCCCTTGATCAGCGCCGCACGCGAGCGCCACACGGGAGCGAGCGCGAGCGCCCAGAGCGAAAGCCCGTAGTTCGCCGCATCGCCCGCGAAGTCGGCGGCGTCGGCGAGAAGCGACGAGGAGTCCGCGGCGAACCCGGCGGCGAGCTCGACCGCGAACATCGCCGCGTTCAGCCAGAGCGCGACGATCAGGGCTCGCCGGAACGTCTGATTTCCCGCGCTGCAAACGGGTTCGCAGCAGGCGCGCATGGCGCCATTGCAAACCCTGGAGCGGCTACAGGGTCAAGGGCCGGCGCCGCGCTTGACTCCGTAGCTTGCTACGGGACTAGGGTTTCATCCGAGCTCCCGCCATGAAAACAGCAGTGTTTCGCGTGGAAGGCATGCACTGCGGCGGCTGCGTGGAGACGCTCAAGGCGCTGCTCGGCGCCGAAGCGGGCGTGTACGCGGCCGAGGTTTCGCTCGAGCGCGCCGAGGCGCGCGTGCTCTACGACCCGGCGCGGGTGGATCCGCAGCGCCTCGCCGAAACGATCGAGAAGCCCGGCTATCACGTCACGGGCCGCGAGCCGTGACGGAGCTCACCGCGTTCAGCGTGGTGGTGCTGCCCGTCGGGATCGGATTGCTGGGCTTCATCGAGCCGTGCTCGATCGGCTCCACGCTCGTGTTCATCAAGTATCTCGAGAATCGCGACGCCAAGGCGAAATT